>NZ_JBHVFQ010000005.1:25931-220726 GCF_042801555.1 Isoptericola sp. NPDC057559 | reverse complement strand
CGCGAACGCGCCCACCGCGGCGAGCGCGTCGCTGACGCGCAGCCGCCCCGGCAGGCTCGCCACCGTGCCCGGCACCGCCTCCGCCCCCGCCGTCCGGCTCAGCCGATCCGGTCCAGGACGAGCGCGGCCGGCGCCACCGCCGCGTCGTCGACCGCCCAGTGCCCGTCGAGGGCGGCCAGGGCGCGGTCGAAGCGCTCGGGGGTGTCCGTGTGCAGCGTGAGGACCGGTTGCCCGGCGTCGACGCGCTCGCCGGGCCGGGCGTGGATCTCGACCCCGGCGCCGGCCTGCACCGGGTCCTCGCGCCGGGACCGGCCCGCGCCGAGCCGCCACGCGGCGAGGCCGACGGCGTAAGCGTCGAGGCGCGACACGACCCCGGCGCGGTCCGCGACCACGTCCCGGCGGTGCGCCGCGACCGGCAGCGGCGCGTCGGGGTCGCCGCCCTGCGCGGCGATCATGCGGCGCCAGACGTCCTTGGCGCGCCCGTCGGCGAGCGCCGCGCGTACCTCGGCCTCCGGCACGGGTCGGCCCGCTCCGGCGAGCATCTCGACGGCCAGCGCGACGGTGAGGTCGACGACGTCGGCGGGGCCGCCGCCGTCGAGCACCTCCACCGACTCACGGACCTCGAGCGCGTTGCCCGCGGTGCGCCCGAGCGGCACCTGCATGTCGGTGAGCAGCGCGACGGTCCGCACCCCGGCGTCCGTGCCGAGGTCGACCATCGTGCGGGCGAGCTCTCGGGCGGCGGCCAGGTCCTTCATGAAGGCGCCGGAGCCCACCTTGACGTCGAGCACGAGCGCGCCGGTGCCCTCCGCGATCTTCTTGCTCATGATCGAGCTCGCGATGAGGGGCACCGACTCCACCGTGCCCGTCACGTCGCGCAGCGCGTAGAGCTTCTTGTCCGCAGGGGCCAGGCCCGCCCCCGCCGCGCAGACCACCGCGCCGACGTCCTCGAGCTGGTCCATCAGCTCCGCGTTGCTCAGCGACGCGCGCCAGCCCGGGATCGCCTCCAGCTTGTCCAGCGTGCCGCCGGTGTGTCCCAGCCCGCGGCCCGAGAGCTGCGGCACCGCCACGCCGAACGACGCCACCAGGGGCGCGAGCGGCAGCGTGATCTTGTCGCCCACGCCGCCCGTGGAGTGCTTGTCCGCCGTGGGGCGCGACAGGCCGGAGAAGTCCATCCGCTCGCCGGACGCGATCATGGCGCCCGTCCAGCGCGCCACCTCCGGCCGGGTCATGCCCCGCAGGAGGATCGCCATCGCGAGGGCCGACATCTGCTCCTCCGCGACGGCGCCGCGGGTGTAGGCGTCGACGACCCAGTCGATCTGCGCGGCCTCGAGCGCCCCTCCGTCCCGCTTGGTCCGGATGACGTCGACGGCGTCGAACGGCTCGTTCCCCGGCGTGGTGCTCATGCTCCGCTGCCCTCTCGTTCGCTGGTGCGCCGCCGGTCCAGGTCGGGCGCGCCGAACGCGTCCGGCAGCACCTCGGCCATCGGCACGACGCCGCGCGCGGTCTCCACGAGCAGCGCCGGTCCGCCGTGCTCCCACAGCAGCTGGCGGCACCGCCCGCAGGGCATCAGCAGCTCGCCGGCGCCGTCCACGCAGGTGAAGGCGACCAGGCGGCCGCCCCCGCCCGTGACGAGCGCGGACACCAGCGAGCACTCGGCGCAGAGCGTCACCCCGTAGGCGGCGTTCTCCACGTTGCAGCCCACCACCACCCGGCCGTCGTCGACCAGTGCCGCGGCGCCCACGGGGAACGCCGAGTAGGGCGCGTACGCGCGGCCGACCACGTCGCGCGCCGCGGCGCGCAGGGCGTCCCAGTCGATCGACGGCTCGGGCACGGCTACTCCTTGGTGTAGGGGGTGCCCGACGCCGCGGGCGCCCGGGACTTGCCGACCAGGCCGGCCACGGCCAGCAGGGTCACCACGTACGGGAGCATCAGCATGAACTGGCTCGGCACGGGCGAGCCGACCACGGACAGCACGTTCTGCAGGTTCGTGGCGAAGCCGAACAGCAGGCCCGCGAGGGCCGCCCGCAACGGGTCCCACTTGCCGAAGATGACCGCGGCGAGGGCGATGAAGCCCGCGCCCGCCGTCATCTCGCGGCCGAACTGGTTGATCGACACCACGGTGTAGAACGCGCCGCCGAAGCCGACCACGGCGCCGCCGATGAGGACGGCACGGTAGCGGGTGCGCAGCACGTCGATGCCGACCGTGTCCGCCGCCTTCGGGTGCTCGCCCACCGCGCGGACGCGCAGCCCCCAGCGGGTGCGGAACAGGGCGTACCAGACCGCGGCGACCGCGACGAACATCAGGTACACGACGATGGTCTGGTTGAACAGGACCGGCCCGATGATCGGGATGCGCGAGAGCAGCGGGATCGGCAGGCGCTCGAAGCGGGTGGTCGAGTTGAGCGTCTCGGCGTTGGGGACGAGCACCTCGGAGTAGAAGAAGCTCGTCAGGCCGATCACCAGCACGTTGAGCACCACGCCCACGATCACCTGGTTCACCTTGTAGGTGATGGTGAAGACGCCCAGCACGAGCGCCACCAGCGCGCTCGCGACCACGGCCGCGAACAGGCCCGCCCACGGGCTGTTCGTCAGCGAGCCGACGATCGCGGCGACGAACGCCCCCGCGAGCAGCTGGCCCTCGATGGCGATGTTCACGACGCCGGCGCGCTCGCCCACGACGCCGCCGAGGGCGCCGTACACGAGCGGCACGGCGAGGCCGACGGCGCCGCCCAGCAGGCCGACGACCGACAGGTCGCGCGGGCTGCCCGCGGCGGCCCAGGCGAGGAAGCCCACCAGCAGCGCGGCCGCGAAGACCGCGATGGCCCAGGCGGGCACCCTCCGACCGGCGCGCGTGCGGACGACGGCGAACAGCAGCACGAGCAGCCCGATCGCCCCGCAGGCCCACGCGGTCGGCAGCGCCGGCACCACGATCGTGGGCAGGACGACGAAGTCGTTGCTGGTCGAGAGCGCGAACCGCGCGTCGCCCTCGTGGGGCGCCAGCAGCAGGAGCAGCGCGTACAGGGCGAGGACGACCGCGAGGCCGACGACGGCCTTCCACGACACCCTGGCCACGGTGCGCGGCGCGGACTCGGTGGCGGCGGGGCCCGCCGCGTCGACGGTCGTGGCGGTCATGCCCGTCCCTCCTCGGTGGCGGCGGCCGCGGCGCGGCGGCGGTCGCGGCGGGTCTCACGCCGGCGGGGTGTGCGGTCGGGCTGCGGCAGCCGGAAGATCGCCCGCACCAGCGGCGGCGCCGCGATGAACAGCACGATCAGGGACTGCACGACGAGCACGATCTCGATGGGGATGCCCTGCGCGGCCTGCATCGCCGAGCCGCCGGCCTTGAAGCCGCCGAACAGGATGCCGGCGCCGAGCACGCCCCACGGCGACGAGCCACCGAGCAGCGCGACGGTGATCGCGTCGAAGCCGATGCCCGCGTCGATGTCGACGCTGAAGCCGGTGGTCACGGTGCCCAGCACCTGCTGGACGCCCGCGAGGCCGACCAGGCCACCGGCGAAGAGCATGACGAGCACCGTGGTGCGCGAGACGTCGATGCCCGCGACCCGCGCGGCCTTGGGGTTCTCCCCCACCGCGCGGAACGCGAAGCCGGCGCTGGACCGGTTGAGCAGCCACCACACGCCGACGACGGCGACGAGCGACAGCACGAAGCCCCAGTGCAGGTTGTACGACGGGCCGAGCAGCGGCGGCAGCACGGCCGAGTCCTGCATCGGCGGCGTCTTCGGGTTCGCGGAGCCCGGGGCCTGCATGAGCCCCGGCGTCGCGAGGAAGTACGACAGCAGGTAGAACGCCACGTAGTTGAGCATGATCGTGACGATCACCTCGTGAGCGCCCGTGCGTGCCTTGAGCAGGCCGGCGATCCCGGCCCACAGGGCGCCCGCGGCGATGCCGGCCACGAGGCACAGCAGCATGTGCCACGGGAACGGCAGCCCGGTGACGCCGAAGCCGATCCAGCCGGCGGCGGTCGCGGCCATGAGCATCTGCCCCTGACCACCGATGTTGAACAGGCCCGCGCGGAACGCCAGCGCGACGCCGAGGCCGGCCGCGATGAGCGGCGTGGCGTTCGTCAGCGTCTGCGTCAGCGGGCGGATGCCCTGCGCGAACGAGTCCGCGCCGAAGTTGTAGACCGCGCCCTGGAACAGCGCGGAGTAGGCGCCGCCCACGGCCTGGCCGATCGCGCTGAGCGTGTCGCTCGGCCGCGAGAAGAAGTACGGCGCCGCGGCGAGCACGTTCTCGTCGGTCACGATGATGAGGATCGAGCCGGCGACGATCGCCAGGACGATGGCGCCGAGCGCCACGACCCAGCCACCGGACGTCGCCCGGCGCATCGCGTCGCGCCACCGGTCGCCGGAGTCCTCCACCGCGGGGGCCGCGACCCGCGCGACCTCCTGCTCGAGCTCCTCCGCGAGCCCGGGCTCCGCCTCGGCGTCGACCGCGTCGATCGCCTCGCCCAGCGGCGAGTCGGGGTCGACGTCGGCGGCGGCCAGGTCGGGCGCGGTGCCGTTCGTCGTGCTCTCGGTGCCGGTGCTCCCGCTGCCGGTGCCCTCGGTGCCGGGGGTGCCCGGGGCGGTGCCGTCCGGCTCCGCGCCGTCGGGCCGGGGCGTCTCGCCGCTCACGCCGCGTCTCCTTCGTTCTCGGGACCCGTCGGCGACGCGTCCTCGGGCGCGACGCCGGCCATCATGAGGCCGAGCACGTCGCGCGGGGTCGTCGCCGGGACGATGCCGACCACCCGGCCGCGGTACATGACCATGATCCGGTCGGCGAGGGCGACGGCCTCGTCGAGCTCGGTGGACACCACCACCACGGGGATGCCCGTGTCCCGGGTCTCGACGATCCGCTTGTGGATGAACTCGATCGACCCGACGTCGACGCCCCGGGTCGGCTGGGCCGCGACCAGCAGGCTCAGCTCGCGGGAGAGCTCGCGCGCGAGGACGACCTTCTGCTGGTTGCCGCCCGACAGGCGGCCCACGCGGGTCTCGATGCCCTGCGTGCGCACGTCGAACTCCGCGACCTTCTCGCGGGCGAACTCGTCGCGGACGGCGAGCTGCAGCGCCCCGCGCCGCACGAACGGCGGTCCGTCGGTGCGGTCCAGCACGAGGTTCTCGGCGATGGTGAACTCGCCCACCAGGCCGTCCTCGTTGCGGTCCTCGGGGACGAAGCCGACACCCGCGTCGAGGATGCGGCGCACGGACCGGCCCACGAGCTCCGTGCCGTCCAGCCGGACGCTGCCGGTCACCGCGGGCTGAAGGCCGACCAGCGCCTCGGTGAGCTCGGTCTGCCCGTTGCCCTGCACGCCGGCGACGACGAGCACCTCGCCGCCGCGGACGGTGAAGGTCACGTCGTCCACCAGCACCTGGCCGTCGGAGCCCTCGACCCGCAGGTCCGCGACCTCGAGCGCGTGGTCCGTGGGGCGCGGCGCGTCCTTGCTCACCGTCAGCTCGACGGCGCGGCCCACCATGAGGGAGGCGAGCTCGCCGTCCGTCGCGGTGGGGCTGGCCTCGCCGACGATCTTGCCGTGTCGCACGACCGTGATGCGGTCGGCGACGGCCCGGACCTCGCGCAGCTTGTGCGTGATGAAGACGATCGCGGCGCCCTCGTCCCGCAGCTGGCGCATGATCGCCATCAGCTCGTCGGTCTCCTGGGGCGTCAGCACGGCGGTCGGCTCGTCGAAGACCAGCACGTCCGCGTCGCGCGACAGCGCCTTGATGATCTCGACCCGCTGCTGCACGCCCACGGGGAGGTCCTCGACGACCGCGTCGGGGTCGACGTGGAAGCCGAACCGGCCCGCGATCTCCGTGACCCGGCTGCGCGCGCTGTCCAGGTCGAGCACCCCGCCGGACCGCGTCGACTCGTGCCCGAGCATGACGTTCTCGGCCACGGTGAACACCGGGACGAGCATGAAGTGCTGGTGGACCATGCCGATGCCGGCCGCCATCGCGTCGCCCGGCCCCTCGAACGCCTGGACCTCGTCGTCCAGGAGGATCTCGCCCTCGTCGGCCTGGTACAGGCCGTAAAGCACGTTCATCAGGGTGGACTTGCCGGCGCCGTTCTCGCCCAGCAAGCAGTGGATCTCGCCCGGCTGCACCACCAGGTCGATGTGGTCGTTCGCCACGAGCGCGCCGAAGCGCTTCGTGATGCCTCGTAGCTCGAGCCTCATGCTCTGCCTTTCGTCCTTCGAGGATCAGTCGAGGAGTCGTCGGTGGCCAGGATCGACGTACCGTCGTCAGCCTCTCACCGGGGCGGCGTCGTCGCCGCCCCGCATACGTCGTGCGCGGGCCCCGGGGTGTTCCCGCGGGGCCCGCGCACGAGCGTCATCGGTGTGTCGAGCGGTCGGTCACTCCTGGCCGGAGAGGTACGACTTGACCGTCACGTCGCCGTCGATGATCTTCTGCTGCAGGTCCTTGACCTCGTCCATGAGGGCGGGGTCGACCTTGTCCTCGAAGTTGTGCAGCGGGGCGATGCCGACGCCGCCGTTCTCGAGGGTGCCGATGTACGTCGTCGGGTCGAAGCTGCCCTTGCCGGCGGCCAGGACGGCGTCGTGCGTCGAGACGTCCATCTTCTTGAGGATCGACGTCAGGACGTAGTCCTGGGTCGACGGGTCGGACTCGTAGAAGTCGGCGTCGACACCGATGAGGGCGATGTCCTTGCCGGAGTCCTGGATCGCCGCGATGGCGGACTGGTAGATCGGGCCACCGACGGGCAGGAGCACGTCCACGCCCTGGTCGATGATGTTCTGCGCCGTGGTCTTCGCGGTCTCGTTGGCCTCGAAGCCGCCCGTGAACGAGCCCTCCTCGCCACCGGAGAAGCCGACGACCTCGACCTTGGTGCCCTTGGTCTCGTTGTAGTACTCGACGCCCTGCTTGAAGCCGTCCATGAAGATGGTCACGGTCGGGTACGGCTGACCGCCGAAGGTGCCGACCTTGCCCGCCTCCGAGTAGCCCGCCGACAGGTAGCCCGCGAGGAACGCGGCCTGCGCGGTGTCGTAGAGGAGCGGCTTGATGTTCGGGGCGTCCGTCTTGCCGTCGAAGTCCGCGTCCGCGGCGTCGTCGACGATGATGTACTCGGTCTCCGTGTTGGCGTTCGCCGACTCGATGGTCGCGGCGGAGAGCGCGAAGCCGACCGACACGATCGTGTTGCAGTTCTGCCCGACGAGGGACTCGAGGTTCGGCTTGAAGTCGCTCTCCGACTGCGACTGGACCGAGACGAGCTTGGTCCCGAGCTCCTCGGCGGCCTGCTGCGCGCCCTCGAAGCTCAGCTGGTTGAAGCTCTTGTCGTCGAACCCGCCCTGGTCCGAGACGATGCACGGCTTGAAGTCGCTCGCCGCGGCGGTGCCGCTGCCCGACCCGCCGGACTCCTCCGGGGCCTCCGCACAGGCCGCCAGCGCGAGCGCGGCGACGCCGGCGAGGGCGGTGAGCTGGATCGCTCTCTTCACCTGTCGCTCCTGTCGATCGATCGTCGGGCCAGGATCGTCCGGCCCGTCACCGACGTGAGCCTAGTCATCGGCGACCGCGCCGAGAACCGCAAGCGGTGAACCTGCAGGAGTCGTTACCGAAGCGGTATCGACGCGGCACCTGACGGGAACACGCAGGCAACTTTCCGGTGCCTCAGGGCTGCAACGCGAAACGTCCCAGCAGGCGGGCCCCGATGGCGATCGACCGCTCGTCGACCACCAGGTCGCCGCGGTGGATGTCGTAGCGCCGCTCCCCCGGCGTCGCGGTGCCCAGCCGCGCCATCGCCCCCGGCGCCTTGGTGAGGTACCAGGCGAAGTCCTCGCCGCCCAGCGACTGCTCCGTGAGCACCACGCCGTCGGGCCCGAGCACCGCCTCCCCCGCCGCCTCGAGCGCGCCCGTCACCGCCGCGTCGTTGTCGACCGGCGGGACGCCGCGCGCGTGCCGCACCGTCACGTCCACCTCGTACGGGGCCACGACCTGCTCGACCGCGTCGTGCAGCACCTGGCCTGCCCGCTCCCACGCGCGCACGTCGAGGCAGCGCAGCGTGCCGCCCACGGTGCCCGTGGCCGGGATCGCGTTGTGCGCGTTGCCCGCGTGCACGGCGCCCCACGTGAGGTTCACGCCCGAGCGCGGGTCGAGGCGCCGGCCCAGCACGGCGGGCACCTGGGTGATGACCTGGCCCAGCGCGTACACGACGTCGCCGGTCAGGTGGGGGCGCGAGGTGTGGCCGCCGGTCGACGACAGGGTCACCGTCACGGTGTCCGACGCCGACGTGATCGGCCCGATGCGGGTGCCGATCTGCCCGACGTCGAGCTTGGGCTCGCAGTGCACGGCCGCGATGCGGTCCACGCCGTCGAGCACGCCCTGGGCGATGACGTCGTGCGCGCCGCCCGGCATGACCTCCTCGGCCGGCTGGAAGACGAGCCGCACGCCGCGCTCGAGCAGGCCCTCGTCGGCCAGCGCCGCCAGGGCGAGACCGGCGCCCAGCACGACGGTGGTGTGCACGTCGTGACCGCAGGCGTGCGCGACGCCCGGCACCACGGAGCGGAACGGCAGCCCGCAGGAGTCGTCGAGCGGCAGCGCGTCGATGTCGGCGCGCAGGGCCACCCGGCCGCGGCCGTCGGCCGAGCGCTCCGGCCCGATGTCGCAGACGAGCCCCGTGCCCTCCAGCAGGCGGGGCTCGAGCCCGGCGGCGCGCAGCCGGTCGGCCACCAGGGCGGTGGTGCGCACCTCCTCGCGCGCGAGCTCCGGGTGCGCGTGCACGTCGCGCCGGACGTCGATCAGCTCCGCCTCGAGGGCGGCCACGGCGGCGTCGAGGCGCTCCCCCGCGCTCACAGCAGGTCCTCCCGCCCCTGGGCGCGGACGGCGTCCACCATGCTGCGCACCTGCTGGGCGCGGGCCCGGGTGGTGACGAGCAGGGCGTCCGGGGTGTCCACCACGACGACGTCGTCGATGCCCAGCAGCGTCACGAGGCGGTCTCCGCCGGGGACGACGACCGAGCCGGCCGACTGCACGCGCACGACGTCGGCGGGGTCGCCGAGCACCTTGGACCCGCTGTCGTCGTCCGACGGCAGGAGGGCCGCGAGCGAGTTGAAGTCGCCGACGTCGTCCCAGCCGAACGTGCCGGGCACGACGGCGACGCCGCCCTCGGCGGCCACCGGCTCGGCCACGGCGTGGTCGATCGCGATCTTCTCCAGGCCGGGCCACACCTGGGCGACGACCTCGGCGCGCCGCGGCGTGTCCCACGCCGCGGCGACCGTGCGCAGGCCGTCGTGCAGGGCGGGCCGCAGGCGGGCGAGGTGCCCGAGGAGGACGGACGAGCGGGCGACGAAGATGCCGGCGTTCCAGCGGTACTCGCCGGAGGCCACGTACGCCCGGGCCGTCGTGGCGTCCGGCTTCTCGGTGAAGCCGCGCGCGTGCAGCGCGCTCGGCGCGCCCTCGACGCCGAGCGGGTCGCCGCTGCGCACGTAGCCGAACGCCACGGACGGGCGCGAGGCCGCGATCCCGATCGTCGCGACGTAGCCCGCGCGCGCGGCCTCGACCGCCTCCCGCACGGCGCCGTCGAAGGCCGCCGAGCCGGACACGACCTGGTCGGCCGCGAACGAGCCGACGACGACGTCCCCGTGCCGCTGCTCGAGCACGGCGGCCGCGAGGCCGATGGCCGCCATCGAGTCGCGCGGGGACGGCTCGGCGAGCACGGCGTCGTCGCCGAGCTCGGGGAGCTGCTCGCGCGCCGCGGCCACGTGCTGCTCCCCCGTGACGAGGACCACCCCGCCGGGGCCGGTCAGCGGCTGCAGCCGGTCGACCGTGCCCTGCAGCAGGGTGCGGCCGGCGCCGGTGAGGTCGTGCAGGAACTTGGGCGCGCCCGCCCGGGACAGCGGCCACAGGCGGGTGCCCGCGCCCCCCGCCGGGACCACGGCGAAGAACCCGGGGACGGGTCGGGAAGTCATGTCCGCAGCATAGTGACGCGTGCTGACGGCGGCGGCTCGCGCGACGTCAACCCTGTGGGATGGGTCACGAAACGCCCCGGGGCGTCCCGGTTTGCCGGATCTCGTGCGCCAGGAGCCGACCGGATGTCACTACAGTGGCCGTGAACGGAATCCACACAGAATCCGCCAACGGAGGCTCCCCCCGTGCCTACAGCACCTGCTGGCACGCTCTACCGCGGCCGTGAAGGCATGTGGTCCTGGGTCGCGCACCGCGTGACCGGCGTGCTCATCTTCTTCTTCCTGCTCGTGCACATCCTGGACACAGCGCTGGTCCGGGTGTCGCCCGAGGCCTACAACGCCGTGATCGGGACGTACCAGACGCCGATCATGGGACTCGGGGAGGCCGGCCTCGTGGCCGCGATCGTCTTCCACGCGTTCAACGGCATCCGCGTGATCCTGGTCGACTTCTGGGCCAAGGGCCCGAAGTACCAGAAGGCCATGCTCTGGGTCGTCGTCGGCCTGTTCGTCGTGACCATGGCCGGCTTCCTGCCGCGGCACCTCATGAACGTCTTCGGAGGTGGGCACTGATGGCTCAGACCCAGACCCCGTCCGCGATCGCCGCCCCGCGGTCCCCGTACACGCGTCGCAAGACCACCCGCGGCAACTTCGAGCTGTACAGCTGGGTGTTCATGCGGGCGTCGGGCGTCGTGCTGCTCGTGCTCGTCTTCGGGCACCTGTTCGTCAACCTCATGGTGGGCGACGGCGTGCACGCCATCGACTTCGCCTTCGTCGGCGGCAAGTGGTCCTCCCCGTTCTGGCAGGTCTGGGACCTGCTGATGCTGTGGCTCGCGATGATCCACGGCACCAACGGCGTGCGCACGATCATCAACGACTACGCCCAGCGCGACACGACGCGCGGCGTACTCAAGGTGCTGCTGTACCTGGCGTTCACGATCGTCGTCGTGCTCGGCACCCTCGTGATCTTCACGTTCAACCCGTGCCCGCCGGGTGCCCCGGCCGACCTCCTGCCGTCGATCTGCTTCCCGAACTAAGGACTGGCTCCCCCGATGCAGACACATCAGTACGACGTCGTCATCGTCGGCGCAGGCGGCGCCGGCATGCGCGCGGCGCTGGAGGCCTCCGGCGAGGCCCGCACCGCCGTCATCTCGAAGCTCTACCCCACCCGCTCCCACACCGGTGCCGCCCAGGGCGGCATGGCGGCGGCCCTCGCGAACGTCGAGGAGGACAACTGGGAGTGGCACACGTTCGACACCGTCAAGGGCGGTGACTACCTGGTCGACCAGGACGCTGCGGAGATCCTCGCGAAGGAGGCCATCGACTCGGTCCTCGACCTGGAGAAGATGGGCCTGCCGTTCAACCGCACGCCCGAGGGTCGCATCGACCAGCGCCGGTTCGGCGGGCACACGCGCGAGCACGGCCAGGCCGCGGTGCGCCGCGCCTGCTACGCCGCGGACCGCACCGGCCACATGATCCTGCAGACGCTCTACCAGAACTGCGTGAAGCAGCAGGTGGAGTTCTACAACGAGTTCTACGTGCTCGACCTGCTCACCGACCACGACCTCACCACCGAGGACCTGGCCGACGGCGCCGAGGTCAACGCGACGGGCGTCGTGGCCTACGACCTGGCCAGCGGCGAGATCCACATCTTCCAGGCGAAGGCGATCATCTTCGCCACCGGCGGCGCGGGCAAGATCTTCAAGACCACGTCGAACGCGCACACCCTCACGGGCGACGGCATGGCGCTGGCCTACCGGCGCGGCCTGCCGCTCGAGGACATGGAGTTCTTCCAGTTCCACCCGACAGGCCTCGCCGGCCTCGGGATCCTCCTCTCGGAGGCGGCCCGCGGCGAGGGCGGCATCCTGCGCAACTCGGAGGGCGAGCGCTTCATGGAGCGCTACGCCCCCACCATCAAGGACCTCGCGCCGCGCGACATCGTCGCCCGGTCGATGGCCAACGAGGTGCGCGAGGGCCGCGGCGCCGGCCCCAACAAGGACTACGTGCTGCTCGACCTGACGCACCTGGAGCCCGCGCACATCGACGCGAAGCTCCCGGACATCACCGAGTTCGCGCGTACCTACCTGGGCATCGAGCCCTACACCGAGCCGGTGCCCGTGTACCCCACGGCGCACTACGCGATGGGCGGCGTCCCGACCAACATCCAGGGCGAGGTGCTCCGCGACAGCCACAACGTCGTCAAGGGCCTCTACGCCGCGGGCGAGGTCGCGTGCGTGTCCGTGCACGGCTCGAACCGCCTGGGCACCAACTCGCTGCTCGACATCAACGTCTTCGGCAAGCGCGCCGGCCGCTCGGCCGCCGCCTACGCCAAGACGGTCGCGCAGCACGCGGAGCTCCCGGAGGCCCCGTCCGCCCGCGTCGAGGCCCAGCTCGCGGAGATGCGCGACCGGCCCGACGGCGAGCGCGTGGCCGAGGTCCGCAAGGCGCTCCAGGAGACCATGGACGCGAACGCGCAGGTCTTCCGCACCGGCGACTCGCTGAACGAGGCCCTGGCGGAGATCCGCGAGCTGCAGAAGCGGTACCGGAACGTCTCCGTGCAGGACAAGGGCAAGCTGTTCAACACGGACCTGCTCGAGGCGATCGAGCTCGGCTTCCTGCTGGACATCGCCGAGGTGACCGTCGTCGCGGCGATCAACCGCAAGGAGTCGCGCGGCGGGCACTACCGCGAGGACTTCCCCGCGCGGGACGACGCCAACTACATGCTGCACACGATGGCGTACCGCCGTCCGACGTCGGCCTCCGACGCCGCCGACGGGCACGTCGCGGGCTACTTCGACCACGTCGAGGACTTCGGGGACTACAAGGTCGTCCTCGGGTCCAAGCCCGTCACCCAGACGCGCTACGAGCCGATGGAGCGGAAGTACTGATGACTGCTGTTCTCGAGAACCCCGCCACCGAGCCGAAGGCCGGTGCGATCCCCAGCTTCGAGGTCACGCTCCGCGTCCGGCGGTACAACCCCGAGTCGGAGCACGGCGAGGAGTCGACCTGGGACGACTTCACCGTCCAGGTGCACGGCACGGACCGCGTGCTCGACGCGCTGCACAAGATCAAGTGGGAGCAGGACGGGAGCCTGACGTTCCGCCGGTCCTGCGCCCACGGCGTGTGCGGCTCCGACGCGATGCGCATCAACGGCCGCAACCGCCTGGCCTGCAAGACGCTCCTCAAGGACATCAACCCGGACAAGCCGATCACGGTCGAGCCCATCAAGGGCCTGCCCGTGGTCAAGGACCTCGTGGTCGACATGGAGCCGTTCTTCGCCTCCTACCGCGAGATCATGCCGTTCCTCATCACGTCCGGGAACGAGCCGACCCGCGAGCGGCTCCAGTCCGCCGAGGACCGCGAGCGCTTCGACGACACCACCAAGTGCATCCTGTGCGCCGCGTGCACGTCGTCCTGCCCGGTGTTCTGGACCGACGGGCAGTACTTCGGCCCGGCCGCGATCGTCAACGCGCACCGGTTCATCTTCGACAGCCGCGACGAGGGCGCCACGCAGCGCCTGGAGATCCTCAACGACAAGGAGGGCGTGTGGCGCTGCCGCACGACCTTCAACTGCACCGAGGCCTGCCCGCGCGGCATCGAGGTCACCAAGGCCATCCAGGAGGTCAAGCGCGCCATGATCACGCGCGCGTTCTGACCCCCCGGCCCCTGCGGCCGACCCGGCGGACGCTCGACATCCGCATGGCGTAGGAGCCCCGTCGTACCCCGCGTACGACGGGGCTCCACGGCTTTCCGGACCCCTGGCCGCGGCGCACCACGCGCTCGATCTCCGCGGCGTCCCGCATCGCGGCGACCTCGGCCTCCGCGTGCGCGATCTCGTCCAGCCGGGGCGGGTCGTAGATCCACGCGCACATCAGCAGCAGCACCCGCGCGACGAAGTTCACCAGCACGAGCACGGTCACGAGGCCCGCGAACGCCGCGAGGAAGGCGTTGCGCTCCGCGCCGGCGGCCACGACCGACGTCCCCGCCCACCGCAGCGCCCCCGCGACGACCCCGGCCGCGAGGCACCCGAGGACGAAGTCCCGGCGGCGCCTTGGGCGGACCCGGGCCACCACCCGCACCACGAGGTACACCAGCAGGGCGTCGAGCACGACCCCGACCGCGGCCGTCCCGAGCGCGGTGAGCTGGGCCACGAGGAACGACGTCCCGAACAGCTCCTCGACCTGACGGCTGAACGTCTGCGACAGGATGCTCGCCGCGGCGGAGGCCACGATCATCGCGCCGAGGATGACGAAGCCCAGCAGCTCCCAGACCTTCGACAGCACGGGGCTGACGCCCACCACGGGCTGGTCGAACATCGACCGCACCGAGATGCGCAGGGCGCGCATGAACCCGATCGCGGTCCAGAGGAAGACGACGGCGGCGATGACGCTCGCCCACGAGACCGCGGAGGTGAGCACCAGGTCGCTGGGCGTGAGGACGCCCGTCGAGTCCGGGCTCGTCTTGATGAGGCCGGGGAGCCAGTCGTTGATCTGCTCGAAGACCTCCTCCTGCAGCTCCGGCCGCCCCGCCAGCACCCGCGAGAACACGGTGAAGCCGATCGTCAGGGCGGCGAAGAGGGAGAAGATGGCCGTGTAGGCGATGCCGCCGCACAGGAGGGCTCCGCGCCGGTCGACGTACCAGTACCACGCCCGGACCGGCCGGAGGCTCTTGAACCACTGGTACGCGACGACGGACCGGCTCTTGGCCTGCACGAGTCGGTCGTTCACAGACGCGACCCTAGGGAGCCGAATGCTCCCCCGCGAGCCGGAACGAGCGTTGCGGACGCCACACGCCGTCGTCGCCGTGCTCGTACTGCCACAGGCGGTCCACCTCGAACACCCCGTCGAAGTCGGCCATCTCGACGAAGGCGCGGTCCAGGTCGGCCTCGGTGACCTCGTGGGCGACGGTGACGTGCGGGTGGTAGTTGAACCGCAGGTCCTGCGCCAGCACGCCCGACCGGGCGGCCGTCTCGAGCTGCTCGCACTCCGCGATGCCCTCGGCCAGCGACACGAACACGACCGGCGAGATCGGGCGGAAGGTGCCCGCCCCGCGCAGGTGCACCCGGAAGGGCGCCGTCTCCGACGCCACCTTCTCCAGGTGCTCCGCCACGGCGTCGAGCAGCGACTCGTCGACCACCGTGGGGCCGATCACCGTGATGTGCGGCGGGATGGCGTTCGCCAGCGGGTCGCCGAGCCGCGCCCGCGCCTCCTGGAGCTGCGTCCCGTACGGCTCGGGCACCGCGATGGCGACGCCGATCCGCACCTGGGCAGGCCCGCGGTCTGGGAAGTTCACCGGGCGCCTCGCGGCAGCAGGCCGAACCGGTCGTAGACCCGGTCGAGCACCGGGCGCGCGATGTCCCGCGCGCGCTCCGCGCCGTCGGCCAGCACCTTGTCGAGCTGCGCCGGGTCCGCCAGGTAGGTCTGGGCCCGCGTCTGGAACGGCTCGAGGAAGGCGACGACGGCGTCGGCCAGGTCCACCTTGAGGTAGCCGTAGCCACGGCCGTCGTACTCGGCGGCGATCTCGTCGACGCCGCGGCCCGTGACGGCCGAGAAGATCGTGAGCAGGTTGGAGATGCCCGGCTTGGCGACCGGGTCGTAGCGCACGCCGTAGGACTCGTCCGCGTCCGTGACGGCGGACTTGATCGCCTTGACGGCCTTCTTCGGGTCCTCGAGCAGCCAGACGACGCCCTTGCCGCCCGCGTTCGACTTGCTCATCTTGGCCGTGGGCTCCTGCAGGTCCTGGATCTTCGCCACGGCCTTGACGATGTGCGCCTCGGGAACGACGGCCGTGCCCTCGCCGAAGCGGGCGTTCAGCCGCGTCGCGAGGTCGCGGGTGAGCTCGAGGTGCTGGCGCTGGTCCTCGCCGACCGGCACCAGCGCCGTGTCGTACAGGAGGATGTCGGCGGCCATGAGCACCGGGTACGTGAACAGGCCCACGGTGGTGCCGTCCGAGCCCTGCTTGGCCGACTTGTCCTTGAACTGCGTCATCCGGCCGGCCTCGCCGAAGCCGGTCTGGCACGACAGGAGCCACGCGAGCTCCGCGTGCTCGGCCACGTGCGACTGGACGAACAGGATCGAGCGCTCGGGGTCGATGCCGCCCGCGAGGTACTGCGCGGCCGTGCGGCGGGTGCGCTCGCGCAGCGACGCCGGGTCCGGGTTCACCGTCAGGGCGTGCAGGTCGACGACGCAGTACAGCGCCTCGTGGCCGTCCTGGAGGGCCACCCACTGGGCCAGCGCGCCCAGGTAGTTCCCGAGGTGCAACGACCCGTCGGTCGGCTGCATGCCGGAGAAGATGCGGGGCAGCCCCGGCGCGGACGCTCCGCGCTCCGGGGACGGTGAGGTGGCGACGTCGGGCATGGCGTCCATTGTGGCAGGTCGTCCGGGTCGGTCGAAAACCGGTCCAGGAGGACGGGGCCGCGGCGAGACCGCTACGTGGCCTCGTCGTCGAACGGGGCCGGCACGGTGACCGCCGCCTGGTCCGAGGTGCTGGTCGCGGCGGAGCCCGCGGCACCGCCGGCCGTGCCCGCGGTCGCCGCGGCGGCCGCGGCCGGGGCGGGAGCCCGCGCGGGTACGTCGTCGTCGTCGTCCATCAGCGCCTCGCGCACGATGCGGCGCGGGTCGTACTGGCGGGGGTCCAGCTTGGACCAGTCCACGTCCTGGAACTCCGGCCCGAGCTCGGTGTCCACCCGCTCCTTCGCGTCCCGGAGCATGCTCCGACCGCGCTTCACGAAGGACGCGAGCTGGGCGGCATACCCGGGGAGGCGCTCGGGTCCGATCAGCAGGACGGCGAGCACCACGATGATGAGGAACTCACCGCCGTTGATGTCGAACACGGGAGCAGCCTAACGCCCGCGGGCGGTGCTGTGGACGTCGCGCCAGGACCTGGTCCCGGACGTCACTCGGACTCGCGCTCCTGCAGCACGACGCGCACGTCCCGCTCCTGCCCGTCGGTGCGCACGCGCAGCGTCACCGCGTCGCCCGGCTGGCGCGCGCGGATGGCCACGATGAGCGCGTCGCTCATGGTCACGGGCCTGCCGTCCACCGAGAGGATCACGTCGCCGGGCCGGATGCCGGCCCGGTCGGCGGGGCCGTCGGGGGTCACCGCCGCCTGCCCCTGCCGGGAGGCGTCGGAGACCTTGACGCCCTCGCCCGCGTACGACGTGTCGAGCAGGGCCCCGATCACCGGGTAGGTGGCGTGCCCGGACTCGATGAGCTGCTCGGCCGTGTGCCGCGCCTGCGCCGAAGGGATCGCGAAGCCGAGGCCGATGTTGCCGGTGGCGGCCAGCGCGCCCGGGGGCTGCGCGATCGCCGAGTTGATCCCCACGACCTCGCCGTCGGCGTCGATCAGCGGCCCGCCGGAGTTCCCCGGGTTGATCGCGGCGTCGGTCTGGATCGCGTCGATGAACGCGGTGGTCGCTCCCCCGGTCTCGTCGCCCGCCTGCACCGGCCGGTGCAGCGCGCTGACGATCCCGGTCGTCACGGTCGAGTCCAGGCCCAGGGGCGCGCCCACGGCGAGCACCGGGTCGCCGACGACCACCTCGTCGGAGTCGCCGAGGACGAGCGGCTCCAGCCCGTCCTCGTCCACCTTGATCACGGCGAGGTCGTAGTCCGCGGTGCGCCCGACGACCTTCGCGTCGCGCTCGCGCCCGTCCGAGAAGGTCACGCGGGCCGAGCCCTTGCCGCCCGTCGGTGCGACGACGTGGTTGTTCGTGAGGATGTAGCCGTCCTCGCGCAGCACGAACCCGGAGCCGGTCGACACACCGTCGGCGCCCGTCACCTGGATCGACACGACGCTCGGGAGGACGTCCGCGGCGAGCGCGGCGACCGACCCGTCGGGGCGCGCGGCCCCCGCGGAGGCACCCGTCGCCGCGTTCCCCGTGCCGGACGTCGGCAGCGCCGCGTCCGTGGGCCGACCGTCGTCGAGCGCGTCGGAGATCCGTCCGCCCGCGAAGCCGCCCACGGCGCCCGCCACCAGGGCGAGCGCCACGACGGCGGCCGTGCCCGGGCGGCGGCGGCGCGCCGACGCCGCGGCGGGGGCGCGCACCGTGCCGAGCGCGGTCGCCGTCGGCTCGCCGTGGTCCACGGCAGGCCCGGCGTGCTCCGCGGCGGGCCGGGGCGGCACGCCCGAGGGCGTCGAGGACAGCGTCGGCGGGAACGGCGACGCGGGGAGGGCGGGGACGACCGGCACGACGGGCGGCGCCGGCTCCGCGGGGTGCGCCGGCGGCTCGGGCGGGGCGAACAGGTCGTCGTCGTCGGGGCGGGACGGTGCGGTCATCGGCGCCAGAGGGCTCCTGTCATGGTGGTCCAGCCGCGGGAGATCTCGTCCAGCACGCCGGCGTCGTCGCCCGTCGAGGTGCCCGGGAACGCGGCGACGAGCTCGGCGAGCGCGTCGGCGGGGAGGTCGGACGCGAGGTCGAACGCCGTGTCGCCGGACTGCCAGGCGACGTGCCACGGGTCGCTCGACAGCACGCGCAGGTCGTGGTCGCGCACCTCGAGGGCGCCCGACCCGGCGACGCTCGTGCCGCCGACGGCGGCCGCCTCCAGGTCCGCGAGCCGGCCCTGGCGCAGGCACACGACGGCGTTGCCGTCCGGCCCGGACACGTCCAGCTCCACCGATCCGGTGGACGACCCGTCGGTCGCGGTGCAGCCGTCGCCGCGCAGGGCGGTGATGGTGTAGCCGGCGGGCAGCGCCGAGGGGGCGGCCCAGCCGTGCTCGGACAGCCACGCCAGCGACGCCGCGGTGCTCGCGCGCGCGGCGGCCGCGTCCCCCGCGCCGACCGGCTCGGCGCCCGCCAGCAGCGTGAGGGCAGCTGCCCGCGACGGGTCAGGGCTCACGACCGGGACCTGGCCCAGCACGAAGAGCGCCACACCGAGCACGCCCACCCCGCCCGCGCCGACGGCGACGAGGCGCCGCGTGCGGTGCCGGCGGCGCGCACCGAGCTGCCCGGAGAGCGTCGGGGCCCAGGCGGCGGGCCGCTCCCAGCCGACCGCGGTGCCGCGGTCGCGCAGCGGGTCGCCCGCCGTCGAGGGGATCGAGGCGGACAGCGCCAGCAGCCGGTCCGTGAGCGCCGGGTCGGGCGCCACGTCGCAGGCCCCGGCGAGGGCGCGGTGCGCCGCCCGGGCGGCGTCGAGCTCCGCGGCGCAGCGCTCGCAGCCCGCGACGTGCACGAGCGCGCGCTCGGTCGACGCGACGTCGAGCTGGCCGTCGGCGAGGTCGCTCACCCACGGCCCGAGGTGGCCGCTCCCGGTGTAGCCCGTCACGACGCCACCCCACCGCTCGCGTCCCGCGCCGTCACCTCCGCGCGACGGTGCTCCAGCGCGTCCCGGAGCTGCGCGCGGGCCCGGTGGATGCGGGAGCGGACCGTGCCGAGCTTGATGCCCAGCGTGACGGCGATCTCCTCGTAGCTGAGGCCCTCGATGTCGCAGAGCACGACGGCGGCGCGGTACTCGGGGCGCAGCGCGTCGAGCGCGGCCTGCACGTCGTGGTCCAGGTTCGCGTGCTCGAAGCCCCGCTCGGGTCGGCCGTGGTCCTCCGGCGCGGCCACCCGGGCGGCGTCGTCGCCCATGGCCTCCATGCGGATGCGCTTGCGCCGGCGGACCTGGTCGAGGAAGAGGTTGGTCGTGATGCGGTGCAGCCAGCCCTCGAACGTGCCCGGGGTATAGCTGGACAGCGAGCGGAAGACGCGCAGGAACGTCTCCTGGGTCAGGTCCTCGGCGTCCTGCCGGTTGCCGCTCAGCCGGTACGCGAGCCGGTAGACGCGCGCCGAGTGCTCGCGCACGATCTCGTCCCACGTGGGGGGCGTCCAGGCGGCGTCCTCGGGCGCGCCGAAGGCCGC
Organism: Isoptericola sp. NPDC057559; assembly: GCF_042801555.1. Lineage (NCBI taxonomy): Bacteria > Bacillati > Actinomycetota > Actinomycetes > Micrococcales > Promicromonosporaceae > Isoptericola > Isoptericola sp. NPDC057559. Next base: position 200,981 of record NZ_JBHVFQ010000005.1, on the reverse strand, counting down.
CTCGGCGGGGGCCTCGGGCACGTCCTGCACGGGAGCGGGGTCGGTCGTCATCATCACCATCGTCCCACGGCAACGTCCGGGCACGCCTCGACGTTCCCGCGTACGATCACCGCAGCATCACCCCGCGCCGGCCGCCCCGCCGGCGACCCCGCCGTGGAGGACCCGCCATCAGCACCGACGTCGACGCCCGCAGCGGCCGCACCGCTGCCTGGGCCTACAGCGAGGCCTTCGTCCCCGAGGACGACGTGCTGCTGCGCGCCCGCGAGCGCGCCGCGGAGCTGGGCTGCCACGCGGCCTCGCCGGGCACCGGCGCGCTCCTGCAGGTGGTGGCCGCCTCCCTCGGCGCGCGGGCCGTGGTCGAGGTCGGCACGGGCACGGGGGTCGCCGCCCTCTGGATGCTGCGCGGCATGCCCGCCGACGGCGTCCTCACGACGATCGACGCGGAGCTCGAGCACCAGCGGGCGGCGAAGCGGGCGTTCGCCGAGGCGGGGATCCGGCCGGCCCGCACGCGGACCATCCCGGGACGCCCTGCGGACGTCCTGCCGCGCCTCACCGACGGCGCGTACGACCTGGTGCTCGTCGGGGCCGACCCGCACGCCTACCCCGAGTACGTCGAGGCCGGGCTGCGGCTGCTGCGCCCCGGGGGCGTGCTCGCCGTCGACGGCGCCCTGCACGGCGGGCGCGTGCCCGACCCGGCTCGCCGCGACGAGGTCACCACCGTGGTGCGCGACGTCGGCCGCTCCCTGCGCGCCGACGACCGGGTGGTCTCGGCGCTCACGCCCTCCGGGGACGGGCTGCTGCTCGCCGTGCGGCGCTGAACCGGCCGCGCGACCAGGACACCGGCACGACACGGGCGCGACACGGGCACAAAAGGAACGAGCGCGGGGCGTCCGCCCCGCGCTCGCCGCGTCTGTCGCGTCCCCCGTCGTCAGGCGACGACGGCCTGGAGCGCCTCGCCCAGCTCGGTCGCCTCGGTGGCGTTCAGCTCCACGACCAGACGGCCGCCCCCCTCGAGCGGGACCCGCATGACGATGCCGCGTCCTTCCTTGGTGACCTCCAGCGGCCCGTCGCCCGTCCGCGGCTTCATCGCAGCCATCTGTGGCTCTCCATTCCGTTGTCCGGTTCCTCGGCCTGCCCCTGCCCGCTGTCCGCCGGTCGGCGGGAGCGGGCGGTGGCGTGCCCCACCATTCTAGTTCAGAACCTGCCCCTGACTTCCACACCCCGGACGCCTGCGATCGACTGGCGAGACCGGGGACCGTCAGGCCAGCCCACGCAGCACGGCGTGCGGGGGCGCCTCGTCGCGCACGGCCGCGACCAGGTCGAGCACGCGCCGGGTGGCGACGACGTCGTGCGCCCGGAAGACGGTCGCCCCCATCCAGGCGGCGAGGGCCGTGGCGGCCAGCGTGCCCTCGAGGCGGTCGTCGGGGCCGAGCCCCAGCGTCTCCCCCACGAAGTCCTTGCGGCTGAGCGCCATGAGCAGCGGGTAGCCCAGCCCGGCGAGCGCCTCCGTGCGGCGCAGGAGGTGCAGCGAGTGCCAGGTGTTCTTGCCGAAGTCGTGCGTCGGGTCCACCAGGACGGAGCGTGGCGGCACGCCGCACGCCACCGCCCGCGCGGCCGCCGCGCGCAGCGTCGCGACCGCGTCGTCGAGGACGCCGTCGCGCGGGTCGCCGCCCGCGCCCGGCGTCGGCGGGTACTCGACGCGGTAGGGGTCGGTGCGCGGCACGGCCCCGCCCGTGTGCGAGCAGACGACGCCGACGCCCGCCGCGCCGGCGACCTCGACCAGCCCGGGGTCGTGGCCCGCCCAGGTGTCGTTCACGAGGTCCGCGCCGGCCGCGACCACCTCGCGGGCGACGCCGGCCCGCCAGGTGTCGACCGACACGAGCAGGTCCGGGACCTGCTCGCGCAGCCGCGCGACGAACGGGACGACGCGGTCGATCTCCTCCGCCTCGCCGACCTCGGGGCCGACGCCGGCCCGGACCCCGCCCACGTCGAGGATCTGCGCGCCGTCCGCCCAGGCCTGGTGCGCGGCGGCGAGCGCGGCGCCCTCGTCGGGCTTGCGGGCCGGCGCGTAGAAGGAGTCCGTGGTGCGGTTGACGATGGCCATCACCACCGGCCGCAGCGCGCCGTCGGCCCCGCGGCCGACCTCGCGCCCGCGCAGCACCAGGGGCGTCCCCGCGGGCGGCGGGCCCGCCGGGCCCGTCACGAGCCGTCGGCGGTGGCGCGCGCCGCGAGCACGTGCCCACGCTCGACGACGTACTGGACCGCCTCGGCGGGCGAGTCCGTCAGGTGCATCAGGTCGAGGTCGTGCGGACCGATCATGCCGCGGTCCGCGACGGCGGTCCGCAGCCACTCGAGCAGACCACCCCAGTAGTCGGCGCCGACGAGCACGATGGGGAACTCGGTGACCTTGTGCGTCTGGACGAGGGTGAGGGCCTCGAACAGCTCGTCGAAGGTGCCGAACCCGCCCGGCAGCACGATGAAGCCCTGCGCGTACTTGACGAACATCGTCTTGCGGGCGAAGAAGTAGCGGAAGTTCACCCCGAGGTTGACGTGCTCGTTCATGCCCTGCTCGAACGGCAGCTCGATGCCGAGGCCGATGGACGTGCCGCCCGCCTTGTGCGCGCCGGCGTTCGCGGCCTCCATGATCCCGGGGCCGCCGCCCGTCATGACCGCGTACCCGGCCTCCGCCAGGAGCCGGCCCACCTCGACGGCGAGCCCGTAGTCCGGGTGGTCGGGCGACGTGCGCGCCGAGCCGAACACCGAGACCGCCGGACCCACCTCGGCGAGCGCGCCGAAGCCCTCGACGAACTCCGACTGGATCCGCATCACGCGCCACGGGTCGGAATGCACCCAGTCGGAGTCTCCCCCGCCGGACAGGAGGCGCTGGTCGGTGGTCTGGGCGGGGATCTCCTTCCCCCGCAGGAGCACGGGTCCCTTGCGGTAGCCGCGCCCCTTCTCGGGCACCCCGTCGTCGCCGCGGCCGGTGCCCGGGCCGCCTGGAGTGTTCGTCGCTCGCGTCATGCCACGAGCCTAGGCGCCCAGGAGCCAGGCGCGCAGGGCGTCGCGGCCGACCGCGAGGCGCGCGACGGGCAGCCGCTCGTCGTCCTTGTGCGCGAGCACCGGGTCGCCGGGGCCGAAGTTCACGGCGGGGATGCCCAGCTCGGCGAACCGCGCCACGTCCGTCCAGCCGTACTTGGGCTTCGGCTCGGTGCCCGTGGCGGCCTGGACGGCGGCCGCGAAGTCGGCCACCAGCGGGTCGTCGAGGCCCGGTCGGGCGCCCGGCGCCGCGTCCGTGACGACCACCTCGAAGCCCTCGAACAGCTCCCGGACGTGCGCCTCCGCCCCCGCGACGTCCAGGGACGGCGCGAAGCGGTAGTTGACGGTGACGGTGCAGGCGTCCGGCACGACGTTGCCCGCGATGCCGCCGCGGATGCCGACCGCGCCGAGGCTCTCCCGGTAGACCAGGCCGTCCACCTCGACCTCGCGGGCCTCGTACGCGGCGAGCCGCGCCAGCACCGGGGCGGCCGCGTGGATCGCGTTGACGCCCGCCCAGGCGCGGGCGGAGTGGGCGGCGACGCCGCGGGTGCGCACCTCGACGCGCAGCGTGCCGTTGCAGCCGCCCTCGATGCCGTTGTTGCTGGACTCCCCCAGGATCGCGAAGTCGCCCGCGAGCGCCTCGGGGTGGTTCCGCACCAGCCGGCCGAGCCCGCTGAGGGAGGCCTCGACCTCCTCGTGGTCGTAGAAGACGTACGTGACGTCGTGCACGGGCTCCGCGCCGGCGCGGCCGAGCTCGACGGCGAGGGCGAGGGCGATCGCCACGCCGCCCTTCATGTCGACGGTGCCGCGGCCCCACAGCTCGACCGTCCCGTCCTGCGCGGTCTCCCGCCGGGTCGGGAGGTTGGCGGGCTCGGTGAGCGGCACGGTGTCGAGGTGCCCGGCGATGACCACGCGCCGGTCGCGGCCGAGCCGCGTGCGCGCCACGAGCGCGTCGCCGTCGCGCAGCACCTCCAGGTGCGGCTGGGCGCGCAGCACGCGCTCCACGGCGTCCGCGAGCGCCGCCTCGTCGCCCGAGACCGACGGCACGTCGCACACCGCGGCCAGCAGGTCGACGAGGTCCGAGGACGCGACCGTCGCCGGGTCGAGCAGCGTGTCGAGGAGGCGGTCGAGGTCGGCGGCGGGGGCGGCTGTACGGTCCGTGGTCACGCGCACCATCGTGGCAGACCCGCCGACTACGCTGGGCGCATGACGACGCCTGCCTCCTCCCGCCCCGCCTGGGGCCTCGGTCTCGCCACGGTCGCCGACGACGGCAGAACGCTCGACGTCTGGTACCCCGCCCCCGTGCTGGGTGCGCCGCCGGAGTCGGACGTCGACATCCCGGTCGAGCTCGACGCCCTCACCGAGCGCGACGACGCGCGCCGGGTGGACGTCGTCGTCGTGCGCACGGTCATCGACCTCGATGCCCCGCCGGCGGACACCGCCGACGCGTACCTGCGCCTGCACCTGCTCTCGCACCGCCTGGTCGAGCCGCACGGCGCGAACCTCGACGGCCTGTTCGGCGTGCTGACCAACGTGGTGTGGACGTCGCACGGCCCGTGCTCCGTCGAGGGCTTCGAGGCCACCCGCCTGCGCCTGCGCGCCGACACCGGCCGGGCCGTCACCGTGTACGGCATCGACAAGTTCCCGCGCATGGTCGACTACGTCGTCCCCGCGGGCGTGCGCATCGCCGACGCCGACCGCGTGCGCCTGGGCGCGCACCTCGCCGCCGGCACCACGGTCATGCACGAGGGCTTCGTGAACTTCAACGCCGGCACGCTCGGCGCGTCGATGGTCGAGGGCCGCATCTCCGCGGGGGTCGTCGTGGGCGACGGGTCCGACGTCGGTGGTGGCGCGTCGATCATGGGCACGCTGTCCGGGGGCGGCAAGGAGGTCATCCGCGTGGGCGAGCGCTCCCTGCTGGGCGCCAACGCCGGCCTGGGCATCCCGCTCGGCGACGACTGCGTGGTCGAGGCCGGCCTCTACCTCACCGCCGGCACGAAGGTCACCGTGCTCGGCGAGATGGGGGCCGACGGCGACCCGCTCGTCGTCAAGGCCCGCGACCTGGCGGGCCGCGACAACCTGCTCTTCCGCCGCAACTCCCGCACCGGCACCGTCGAGGTGCTGGAGCGCGGCGGCGTGGGCATCGAGCTCAACGCCGCGCTGCACGCGAACTGAGCACCCCGCGCCGACCCGACCACGAGACCACGATGACGAGCCGCGAGGAACGCCGGCGGCGGCGCGTGCGGCGCACGGCGGCCGCCACCGTCGCCGCCGTCCTCGTGGTCGGGGTCGGCGCGACCGCGGGCGTGGTGTGGTTCCTCGACCGCACGAGCCCGCCCGAGCCGGAGCGCTGCGCCGCCGCGCTGGACGGCACCTCCTGGTACCTCACGCCCGTGCAGGCGGAGAACGCCGCGCTGGTGGTCGGCACGTCCGTGCAGCGCGGCCTGCCCGGCCGGGCGGCGACGATCGCGCTGGCGACCGCGCTGCAGGAGTCGCGCCTCGTGAACATCGACTACGGCGACCGGGACTCGCTCGGCCTGTTCCAGCAGCGCCCGTCGCAGGGCTGGGGGACGCCCGAGCAGATCATGGACCCCGTGTACTCGACCGGCGCCTTCTACGACGGCCTCGTCGAGGTCGACGGCTACCAGGACATGGAGATCACCGACGCCGCGCAGGCCGTGCAGCGCTCCGGGTTCCCCGAGGCGTACGCCCAGCACGAGACCCGGTCGCGTGCCTGGGCGTCCGCGCTCACGGGGCACTCCCCCGGCGCCGTCACGTGCACGCTCCCGCCGGCGGCGGAGACCGACGCCCCGACCGGCGACGCGGCGCGGGCCGCGCTGACCGAGCTCGCGGCGCGGGACCTCGGCCTGCCCGCCGACGCCGTGCGCGCGGCCGGCGACGACGGGCAGCGGGTGCGCGTGGACGCAACGGCCGTACCGCTCGACGGGGAGCTCGCGACCTGGGCCGTCGCCCACTGGGCGGTCGCGACGGCGGCGTCGACCGGCGCGGAGGAGGTCCGCGCGGGGGGCCGGGCGTGGTCGCGCGCCGACGGCACCTGGTCGGCCGTGGACGACGAAGACCGCCAGCCCGGCGGCCAGGTCACGATCGTCCTGACGGCGGGCTGACGGTCTGCGTCAGCGGTGCGGCGGCGCCTCAGCGCTGCCCGAGCGCCACGTAGTCGCGCTCGGTGGGGCCCGTGTAGACCTGCCGCGGGCGGCCGATCTTGGTCTGCGGGTCGTGCATCATCTCGCGCCACTGGGCGATCCAGCCGGGCATGCGGCCCAGCGCGAACAGCGGCGTGAACATGGCCGGCGAGAAGCCCATGGCCTTGTAGATGAGGCCGGTGTAGAAGTCGACGTTCGGGTACAGCTTGCGCTGCACGAAGTAGTCGTCCGACAGGGCGATCTCCTCGAGCCCGCGGGCGATGTCGAGGAGCTCGTCCTTGGCACCGAGCTGGCCGAGCACGGCGTCGGCGTGCTTCTTGACGATCGCGGCACGCGGGTCGTAGCTCTTGTAGACGCGGTGGCCGAAGCCCATGAGCCGGACGCCGTCCTCCTTGTTCTTGACCTTCTTCATGAAGGTCTCGACGGAGTCGTCGCCGCTGCGGATGCTCTCGAGCATCGTGAGCACGGCCTCGTTGGCGCCACCGTGCGACGGGCCGGAGAGGGCGTTGATGCCGGCGGCGACGGACGCGTACAGCGTCGCGTTCGACGAGCCGACGATGCGCACGGTGGACGTGGAGCAGTTCTGCTCGTGGTCGGCGTGCAGGATGAGCAGCTTGTCCATGGCGGACACGAGCACCGGGTCGGACTCCCACTGCTCGTAGGGCCGCGAGAACGTCATGCGCAGGAAGTCGTCCACGTAGCCGCGGGCGTAGTCCGGGTACATGAGCGGCTCGTCGCGCGTGGCGCGGTGCAGGTACGACGTGATGGTGCGGATCTTCGCGAGGATCAGCACGGTGGCGAGCTCGACGGCCTCCGGGTCGTGCGGGTCCAGCGACTCCGGGTAGTACGTCGGGAGCGCGTTGACGGCCGACGCGAGGATCGACATCGGGTGCCCGCCGCGCGGGAACGACGAGAGGAACGCGCGGAAGCCCTCGGGCACGAGCGTGTGGCGGTTGACCCGCTCCTCGAACGCCGACAGCTCCGTCGCCGACGGCAGCTCGCCGTGGATCAGCAGGTAGGCCACCTCGAGGAAGGTGGACGAGTCCGCGAGCTGCTCGATCGGGTACCCGCGGTAGCGCAGGATGCCCTGGTCGCCGTCGATGTACGTGATCGCCGACTCGCACGACGCGGTGTTGGTGAAGCCCGGGTCGACGGTGACCAGGCCGGTGTCCTTGAGCAGGGACGACACGACGATGCCGTCGTTGCCCTCCGTGGCGGGGACGACGGGCAGCTGCCGGGCGGTGCCGTCGACGACGAGCTCGACCGAGGCGGTGTCGCCCGAGGTGCCTGCGGCAGGCGTGGTGGACGTCATGTCTTCCTTCCGTGACGGGCCCACCGGCACCCGGCGACGGGGACGGAGAGCGCGTGACTCGTGACTCTGGGACGGGGGCGGCCCGGGGCACGCCGGCCGTGGCGTCCTCCAGGGCTACCGCGGCCTGCGGTCGAACCTACCCCTCAACACCAAGGTGTTCCAATCCCCTGCTCATCCCCAGCCATCCGGGCAGTCACGCAGGTGTGATGCGGGCCACAGCCTCCGCCACGGAATCGTCGGGCGCGGTCAGCGCGACCCGGACGTGCCGCTCCCCCGCGGCGCCGTAGAACTCCCCCGGCCCGACGAGGATGCCGCGGCGGGCGAACCATGCGGCGAGCTCGCGCGACGTCGCGCCGGCCGGGACCGGGTCCGGGGCACCCGCCCCGGCGCCTGTGGGCACCTCCGCGGGACGCGCCCACAGGTAGAGGCCCGCCTCGGAGCCGTCGACGACGAACCCCGCGGCCTCGAGCGCCCCCAGCAGGGCCGCGCGACGACGCCGGTACACCTCGCGCTGCGCGACCACGTGCGCGTCGTCGCCGAGCGCCGCGGTCATCGCCGCCTGGACCGGCGCGGGCACGATCATGCCGAGGTGCTTGCGGGTCGCCAGCAACCCCTCGACCAGGGCCGGGTCGCCCGCCACGAACGCGGCGCGGTACCCGGCCACGTTGGACTGCTTCGACAGGGAGTACGCCACGAGCAGGCCGTCGTGGCTGCCGCCGGCGACCCGCGGGTCGAGCAGGCTCGGCACGCGGGAGACGCCGTCGTCGCCCACCCAGGCGTCCGCCCACGGCAGCTCCGCGTAGCACTCGTCGCCCACGACGACGGCGCCGATCGCGCGCGCGGCCTCCACGACGCGGTGCAGGTGCGCGACGTCGGCGACCTCGCCCGTCGGGTTGCCCGGCGAGTTGACCCACACCAGGCGCACGTCGTCGCGCCCCGCCCAGGCGTCGACGTCGTCCGTGGCCAGGGGCGTCGCGCCCGCCAGCCGCGCCCCGACGTCGTAGGTCGGGTACGCGACCGCCGGGTGCACCACGACGTCGCCCGGCCCCAGCCCCAGCAGCGACGGGAGCAGCCCGACGAGCTCCTTGGAGCCCACGGTGGGCAGCACCGCCGCCGGGTCGAGGCCCGGGACGCCGCGGCGCCGGGCGAACCAGCCGGCGACGGCCGCGCGCAGGGCGGGCGTGCCGTGCGTCAGCGGGTAGCCGTGGGCGTCGGACGCCGCGGCGAGCGCGTCGCGCACCACGGCGGGCGTCGGGTCGACGGGCGTGCCGATCGACAGGTCGACCACCCCGCCGGGGTGGTCGTGGGCCGTGGCCCGCACGTCCCCCAGCGTGTCCCAGGGGTAGGGCAGGGCGCTGAGGTCCGCGAAGCCCATCAGGCCTGGGGCGGCAGGGCGGCGATCATGGGGTCGTCCTTCTCGATGACCCCCATCTTCGCGGCGCCGCCCGGGGAGCCCAGGTCGTCGAAGAACTCGACGTTGGCGCGGTAGTAGTCCTTCCACTGCTCGGGGACGTCGTCCTCGTAGTAGATGGCCTCGACCGGGCACACCGGCTCGCACGCGCCGCAGTCCACGCACTCGTCCGGGTGGATGTAGAGCGACCGCGAGCCCTCGTAGATGCAGTCCACGGGACACTCCTCGATGCACGCCTTGTCCTTGACGTCGACGCACGGCTGAGCGATCACGTAGGTCACTGCGGGCTACCTTCCAGGTGACGAGGGCGCGCCCTGGAGAGCGGGGCGCGGGGGCTCGATGCTTCTTCGGCGATACCGGCGCGGGCACGTGGCCCGCGCGGCCAACTCTAGTATCGCTGACGTGGTGCCTCCGCCGTCAGCCGTCCCACCTGCCGTCCCCCCCGCCGAGCCGCCCGCCGTCCCGCCCGGCTGGACGCGGCTGCCGGTCGGCGCGCGCGTCGTCGTGCGCCGCCGGCTGTCGCCGGCCGAGGCCGCCGCGAGCGGGGCGCGGTGGACGGACGTCGTGGGGATCCTCACGTCCGTCGCCGACGACGGCCTGCGGGTGCGCCCCGACCGCTCCCCCGGCGCACCCGAGGTCGCGGTCGGGGCGGCCGACGTCGAGGCCGTGAAGCCGATCCCGCCCCGCCGTCCGCGGCGCGGGCGGCCCGAGGACGACCGAGCCGACCGAGCCGACCGAGCCGACCGAGCCGACCGAGCCGACCGAGCCGACCGAGCCGACTGAGCCGACTGAGCCGACTGAGCCGACGCCGGGCCGCGCCCAGGGGCGACGCGTCAGCGCGGCGCGCGCACCCGCACCGCGTCGTCGTCCACGCCGACGACGACGGCCCCGGCCGCGCCGCGCGTCACGAGGGCGTCCACCGTGGCGGGCGTCCAGCCGCCGGCGAGCGGCACGCGCTCCTCGGCGCCGCCGGGCCGCCCGCGGCCCGCGCGCTCGGCCCGGACGTCGTCGGCGGCGTGGAAGACGTCGTGCAGCGACCCGTTGGTCTCCAGCGCCCCGATGACCACCTCGAGGTCCCGCACCGCCTTGCGCAGCGCGGGCGCCACCCAGGCGGCGTTCTCGGTGACCATCGCCTCGGTGCGGGCGGGGTCCGTGAGCGCGACCCGCGTGCCGTCGCGGAAGCTGCCCGCCGCGAGGCCCAGCGCCAGGTCGCGCACGGGGGCGCCCGCCACCGCGTTGAGCAGCTGCGTGGCCAGCACGTGCGGCACGTGGCTGATCAGGGCGGCCGCCTCGTCGTGCCGGTCGTCGGTCACGACGGCCGCGGTGCCGCCCAACGGCCCCGTCACCAGGCGCAGCACCTGCGCCAGGCGCGCCGGCTCGTCCGCGGCGACCGCACCCGGCTCGGCGACGGTGACCGCCCAGGGCGCGCCGTCGAGCAGGCCCGCGTCGGACGCGGCGAACCCGCTGTGCTCCGTGCCGGCCATCGGGTGGGCCCCGACGTACCGGTCGCCCAGGCCCGCCGCCCGCACCGCGGCGCGCACGGGGCCCTTCACGCTGCCCACGTCGGTCAGCGTCGCGTCGCCCCCGGCCAGGAGCGGCGCCAGCTCCGCCGCCGTCGCACGCACGGCCCGCAGGGGCACGGCCAGCACCACCAGGTCCGGGGCCGCCGCGCACAGCGCGGCGAGGTCGTCCGCGACCCTCAGGCCCACCGCGCGGGCGTCCGACCGGGTCCCGGGGTCCAGGTCCGTCGCGACGACGTCGACGCCGCGCGCCGCGAGCAGCCGGGTCAGCGACCCGCCGACCAGGCCCAGGCCGACGACGGCCACCGTCCCGGCCGGGCCGCGGGTCACCACAGCAGGCCCCGGGCGAGGGTCTCGTCCGCGTCCTGCTGCAGCACGCTGCCCGTGGGCACGTGGTCGGGCAGGACGCCGTCCAGCCCCGGCCCGCCCGGCGACACCGGGAACGCGCCGAGCACCTTGAGCGAGTCGCCCGCGCCGAGGAGCGCGGCGAGCAGGTCGCGCACGCGCGGCTCCCACGGGGCGCCGTCGAGCGTCACGACGAACACGTACTGGCTCTCGCGCACCTTCAGCGGGCGCTCGACGAGGCTCGTCATGTTGACGCCGCGGGCCGCGAACTCACCGGTGACCCGCGCGAGCACGCCCGGCCCCGTGACGACCGGCGTCATCGCGAGCATGGTGCGCCACGTGGCCCCGGCACCGTCCCCGTCCGCGGCGCGGACCGGCGCCCACGCGGCCGCGGCGCCGTCGCGGCGGCACAGCACGAGGAAGCGGGTCCGCGCGCCGGCGAAGTCCTCCACCCCCGTCGCGAGGGTCTCCAGGCCGTACAGCTCCCCGCACAGCCGCGGGCCGAACGCGACCTGGTGCTCGGCCAGGTCGCGGCAGGCCGCCGCGTTGGACGACGCGGGCACCGGCAGCAGGCCGCGCTCCGCGACGAACCGCGTGCACTGCGCCAGGCCGTGGGGGTGCGCGGTCGCCTCGCGCAGGCCCGCGTCGTCGGCGTGCCCGGGCCGGACGAACGCGTCGAACGACACGTCGAGCACCACCTCGTCGACGGCCACCACGTCGGGGCTGCCCACGAGGGCGTCGAGCGACGGCACGACGTACCCCTCGACCGAGCTCTCGATCGCCACGACCCCGCGGTCCGCGGCCCCCGACGCGACGGCGTCGTGCACCGCGCGGACCGTGGCGAGCGGCTCCAGGGCGGCGTCCTCGGCCGCGGCGCCCGCGCCCCCGGCCCAGCGGCGCGCCGCCTCGTGGGTGAACGTGCCCTCCGGCCCCAGGTACGCGACCCTCATGCCCCGGCCTGCCCGCCCTCTGCCCAGCGCGGGGCGAGCGGGACCGGTCCGGGCACGAAGCCCTCGCCCGGCAGCACCGCGAGCGTGCGGTGCGCGACGCCCCGGCCGTCCAGCTCGGCGACGAGCCCGTCCAGCACGTCGACCGACGGGCAGCGGAACGAGGTGAAGAACACGTGCGGCCCGCGGGTGGACGGGTGGCTGCGCAGGTGCTGCAGGTCCACGCCCGCGGCCGAGAGCACGGCCAGCGTGTGCTGCAGCGACCCGCGGTGGTCGTCGGAGGGCCCGACGGCGAGCCACACCTGTGCGGGCGCGTCGAACCGCGGCCAGGCCGCGCGCGACTCGAGCAGGCCGTACCAGACCGGCAGGCGGCCGGCGAGCCGCTCGCTGCCGGGCACCTCGGCCCAGCCGGCGGGCACCCGCGACCGCTCGACGACGATCGAGCCCGCCGCCCCCGCGAGCGCGACCCGCTCGTCGACCGACGTCCGCGTGGGCACGAGGCGCGGGCTCACGCCCATGCCGCGCAGCAGGTCCTGGCAGTCGCGCATCCCGGCCTCGTCGATGACGACCTGGCCGCCCGACGCCCCCGCCGGCGCCACCCACACCCACTGCGGCGCGACGGCGACCGCCGCCGTGACGATGAGCGACGGGTCGCCCGCGAGGATCGCCTCCTCGAGCGCCGGCGACGGCTGCTCCGGGTGGCCCAGGTGCACGACCGCGGCGAGGTCGTCGATCGTCGCCACCGTGGCGAGCGTGTCCGACGTCGTGCCGAGGTCGAGCAGCTCGAGCGACTCGTCCGCCACGGCCGTGACCACCTCCGAGCCGGCGGCGACCCCCGACCATCCCGCGTCGTGCGCCGCCTGCGCGGCGTGCGCCGGGGACTCGCGTTCCGAGCGTCCGAGCATCAGTCCTCCTTGGCCTTGCCGTCGTCGTCGTCCCCGTGGTCGGCGGGCTTGCGCTCCTGGTCCCGGTCGGCCTTCGGCTGGTCGCACACCACCGGGTTGTCCGGCTTGTACGTCCAGGTCTTCGACTCGTCCTTGACCTGCTTGCCGTCGTGGTACACCTTGCGGTAGTTCGTGATGGTGAAGCCGTCGCTGCCGCCCGGGTAGCTCTCGCACGACGCGCCCGTGCTGTGCACCGGGGTGGCCTGCACGACGTTCCGCTTGTCGCCCGCCGAGGTCTTCACCTCGTAGTACTTGGTGGACCAGATGGCGACGTGCACGCGGCCGCCCGACACCCACGACTGCATGACGGCGCCGTACGGGGTGTCGTTGGTGAACTTCATGTCGATGGCGCCCACGTAGATGGTCGCCTCGCGCCCGGCGGGGTAGCGGTCGAACCAGTAGCTGTGCGGCTGGTGGCCCGCGTCGTCGAACCCGGCGAAGTAGCCCGCGTTGTAGGTGGTCGTGGCCATCTGCGACAGCCCGCCGCCGATCGCGTCGGTGTGCACGCCGTTGCTGATGACGCCCGACTGCACGTACCCGTTCGCCGCCGTCACGGGCGACAGGGTGTCCAGCAGGGAGAACGTCTCGCCGGGGGCGACGAGCGTGCCCGTGACGAGCTGCGCGCCACGGATCAGGTTCCGGGTGCGGACGCTGTCGCTGGTCAGCGGGGTCGAGAACTCGGAGACGACCTCCTTGACGCCCATCTTCTCGAGCGCCTCCTTGGTGCGCTCCGGGTCGCGCTCGACCAGCGTGAGCTGGGTGGTGCGCGAGTCGCCGAGGGCGGCCTTGCCGACCTCCGTCGACGCGGTGTCCGGGTCCAGGGACGTGCCCTGGGCACCGCCCTCGACCACCGGCTTGCCGCCGGAGAAGACGAAGTGCGCGTCGTCCGGCTCCGTGAGCAGTCCGTCGGTGCCCTTCACGACCGCCGAGACGATCTTGTCGCCGTCGAACTTCGCGGTGAGCGAGCCGTCGGCCGCCTTGAACGAGGTCACCTTGGCGAGCGTCTTCGGGCTCAGCTCCGCGGTCTGGTCGCCGACCTCCACCTCGACGGGGCCGCTCACGACCTGCTCGGCCTCGGCCAGGGCCGCGTCGGTCTCCTCCTGCGTGATCGCCGGAGCCACGGTCTTCGTCGGCAGCTCGACCGGGCCCGAGGTGACGAGCCAGGCGTCCGCGACGGTGTCCACGGCCTCGTCGACCAGCACGCTGGAGCCCGTCTTCGCCTTCGTCGCGACGGCCTTGGCGCCGTCGAACCCGACGGTGCCGTCCACGGGCTCGACCTGCAGCGACTCCTCCAGCCCCGAGAGCACCTCGGTCAGCGCCGAGCGGCGGACGTCGACCGCGGGGGCGAGCTCGTCGCCGCCCACCAGGTGCTCCCACAGGTGCGCGGGGTCGAGCGAGAACCCGGTCAGTCCCTCGACGGTCGCGTCCGCGTCGAACGACAGGCCTGCGTCGGCGGGGTCGACCGTGCTCGACGCGTCGCCCGCCTGGACGGTGACCGGCTCGGCGGCCCGCGGCGCGAGGCCGTCGTCCAGCGCGGCCACCGCGGCGGCGCTGTCCATGCCGCCGATGTCGACGCCCGCGACGGTCGTGCCCTTCGGCACCGACCCCGCGACCGCCGCCTGCGCCCCCACGTAGAGGCCGGCCACGACGACGAGCCCGACGCCCGCCCACAACGCCACCTTGGGCGCGCGGCTGGGCGCGCCGTCGCCGGCAAGACCGTCGAGCGGCGAGCCCGACGTCGGACCCTCGGGTCCGCCGGACCCGCCAGTCCCACCCGTCCCACCCGGTCCGGCGGGCGCACCAGGACCGGCAGGGCCGCCAAGGCCGGCGGGGCCTGCCGGGCCACCGGGGCCGGCAGGGCCCCCGGGCGCCGCGAAGACCGCGGGCGCGGCGGCGGCGACGGACACCGCGGGCAGCGCCTGGGTCGGAGCACCCGTCGCCGGCGCGGCGACCGTCGCGATCACGCGCTGCTCGTAGAGGCGCACGCGCGGCTGGTACGGCTCCTCGGGCTCCTCCGCCAGCATCGACGTCGCGGCGGCCGGGGCGGCGGCAGGCGGCGTCGAGGCCGACGGCGTCGCGACAGCAGGCGGGGTCGTGACAGCAGGCGGCGTCGTGACAGCAGGCGGCGTCGCGGCAGGCGGCGTCGCAGCAGCAGGCGGCGTCGCGGCAGGCGGCGTCGCAGCAGGCGGCGTCGCAGCAGGCGGGGTCGCAGCAGGCGGGGTCGCGGGCGGCGGCGTCGCCGCCGCCGGTGCGGGAGCGCTCGGCACGGTGGCGGGCGGGGCGGGCTGCGCGGACGGTGCGGGCGTCGTCGCCGGCGTCGCTGCCGGGGTCGTCGCCGTCGTGTCGGGCTCGGCCCCGGAGTCGGGACGCGCGGGCTCGGCGGGTGCGGATCCGGTGCTCGCCGGATCGCGCTCGGTCGGGTGACCCATGCAGAGGCTCCGTCGGGGTGGAGGTGCGGGGACGACGCCCCGGGAAGGACAGGTGGGCGCGGGCCGGACCCGCGTGGAGGATCCTACTCGCGGCCCTCTGCCCGACCTCGCCGCAGTTCGGGTGAAACCGCCATTTCGGGCACGAGTCCCCACACGTTCGTCACGCGCGGCCCGGGGCCGCGCACGGGACGCTCACACCCGCCGGGTCAGGCCCGGCGGTCGGTGAACCAGGACCGCGGCAGGAAGGCGGCGACGAGGAACATGGCGAGGCCCCCGTAGGTCCACACCAGGCCGACGGCCTGGGCCGGCACGAGGACGTCCCCGCCCGGCCCCGCGACGGACAGCACCTGCACCGCGACCACCCAGCCGGCGCCGGCGGCGAGCAGGGGGCCGAGCCCCGCCCACGCCCGGCACAGCATCGCCGTGGACAGGGTGATGGCCAGCGCCAGCACGATGCCGACCGGCAGGTCGTTCCACTGGGTCCGGTGGGCGACGGTGCCCAGCACGCCGACGGCGGCGCCGAGGGCGAGCGCGAGCACGGCTCGGGCGGCGGTCCGCCACCAGCGGCCGGTGCGAGCCGGGGCGGTCGAGTGCTCGGGCGTGGTCATCGCGCCGAGCCTACCGGCGCGGACACCAGATACGACTCGTGCGCGGGCACGGGGGCGAGCACGTCGTTGCTCAGCGCGTACCAGCCCAGGAGGGCGGGGTCGCCGGCCGGCCCGGACGTTGCGTGCTGCACCTGCGTGGCGTGCGCCCGCATCGCGCCGAGCACCCGGTCGAGCACCGGCGCCACCTCGACGGTGCGGACGTCGCCCGTGGCGAGCTCGTCGTCGTGCCCGGCGAGCGGCGGCAGCTCCTCGTCAGGGTCGGGGAAGGTGAGCCCGGCCCGGTCCGCGAGGGCCCGGGCGTCCGGCGCACCGGCCAGGGCCCTGCGGGACGCCCGCAGGGCCGCCGACGGCGTCACCGCCTGCCACAGCTCCGCCCCCGCCCACGGCTCGCCGGGGACGGGCGCGCCCGGGTCCGCGGCGAGGGCGAGCGCCCGCACGGCGACGTCGTGCGTGCGCACGTGGTCCGGGTGGCCGTAGCCACCGCGGGCCTCGTAGGTCGCGACGACGGCGGGCCGACGATCCCGGACCAGGGCGGCGAGCCGCGCCGCGGCGTCGTCGAGCGGGACGCGCGCGAACGCCGTCGGCGGCGCGTCGGCGGCCGGGCCGGCGATCCCCGGCGCGACCCATGCCATCCCGGAGTCCTCGAAGCGCGTAGCCTCCACCTCCACGGTCCCCCCGGCAGGCCGGGTGTCCGGGAGGGCGACGCCGTCGAGGAAGTCCTGCGCGACGACGCCCGGGGCGCCGCCGAGGGCGGCCAGCGCCGCCGCCAGCTCCGTCTCGCGGTGGGCGGCGAGCGCGGGCCCGTCGCCCTCCAGCCGGGCCAGGCCCGTGGGGTGCGACGGCGTGTCGATGACCTCGCCGCGCTCGCCGCGCGTACAGGTCACCACCGTGACCGGCCGCCCGGAGGCCGCCCACGACGCGATCAGCGCACCGGTCGCGAGGGTCTCGTCGTCCGGGTGCGCGTGCACCGCGAGCAGCCCCACGGGCGTCGCCGGTCCGTCAGGCGCGCTTGGCGCGCGCGACGGCGCGGGCGCGGGAGGTCGCGTCGAGCTCGACCTTGCGGATGCGCACGACCTCCGGCGTCACCTCGACGCACTCGTCCTCGCGCGCGAACTCGAGGGACTCCTCGAGCGTCAGGTGGCGCGGCGGAATGAGGTTCTCGAAGTTGTCCGCGGTCGAGGACCGCATGTTCGTCAGCTTCTTCTCCTTGGTGATGTTGACGTCCATGTCCTCGTTGCGGGAGTTCTCGCCGACGATCATGCCCTCGTAGACCTCCTGCGTGGGGTCGACGAAGAACGAGCCGCGCTCCTGCAGGTTGATCATGGCGAACGGCGTCACCTTGCCCGCGCGGTCGGCGACGAGCGAGCCCGTGTTGCGCGACTCGATCGGGCCGTTCCACGGCTCGAAGCCCTCGGAGATGGAGGCCGCGATGCCGGTGCCGCGCGTCTCCGTGAGGAACTGGGTACGGAAGCCGATGAGGCCGCGGGCCGGGACCATGAACTCCATGCGCACCCAGCCGGTGCCGTGGTTGCTCATCGTCTCCATGCGGCCCTTGCGCTGCGCCAGGAGCTGGGTCACGGCGCCGAGGTACTCCTCGGGCACGTCGATGGTCATGCGCTCCATCGGCTCGTGCCGCTTGCCGTCGACCTGCTTGGTGACGACCTGCGGCTTGCCGACGGTGAGCTCGAAGCCCTCCCGGCGCATCTGCTCGACGAGGATCGCCAGGGCGAGCTCGCCGCGGCCCTGGACCTCCCACGCGTCCGGGCGCTCGGTGGGCAGCACCTTGAGCGACACGTTGCCGATGAGCTCGGCGTCGAGGCGGTCCTTCACCTGGCGGGCGGTGACCTTGTGACCCTTGCCGCCCTTGCCGGCCAGCGGCGAGGTGTTGATGCCGACGGTCATCGAGATCGCGGGGTCGTCCACCGTGATGAGCGGCAGGGGGCGCGGGTCGTCGACGTCCGTGAGCGTCTCGCCGATCATGATGTCGGCGATGCCCGCGACGGCCACGATCTCGCCGGGGCCGGCGGACTCGGTGGGCACGCGGTCCAGGGCCTTGGTCTCGAGCAGCTCGGTGATGCGGACGCTCGTCAGGGTGCCGTCGTGGCGCGCCCAGGCGACGGTCTGGCCCTTGCGCAGGGTGCCGTTGAAGATGCGCAGCAGCGCGAGGCGGCCGAGGAACGGCGACGCGTCGAGGTTGGTGACGTGCGCCTGCAGCGGCATGTCGGCGTCGAACGTCGGGGCCGGGATCTTCTCGAGGATGGTCGCGAACAGGGGCTCGAGGTCCTCGTTGGCGGGCAGCGAGCCGTCACCGGGCTGGTCGACCGACGCGCGGCCGGCCTTGGCCGAGGCGTAGACGACGGGCACGTCGAGGATCGCGTCGAGGTCGAGGTCGGGCACCTCGTCGGACAGGTCGCTCGCGAGGCCGAGCAGCAGGTCGGTGGTCTCCCCCACGACCTCGGTGATGCGCGCGTCGGGGCGGTCCACCTTGTTCACGACGACGATGACGGGCAGCTTCGCGGCCAGCGCCTTGCGCAGCACGAAGCGCGTCTGGGGCAGCGGGCCCTCCGACGCGTCCACGAGGAGGACGACGCCGTCGACCATCGACAGGCCGCGCTCGACCTCGCCGCCGAAGTCGGCGTGGCCCGGGGTGTCGATCACGTTGATGGTGATGCCGCCGGGCTCGCCGACGCTCGCGGCCGACGGGCCGGCGTACCGGACCGCGGTGTTCTTCGCGAGGATCGTGATGCCCTTCTCCCGCTCCAGGTCGCCGGAGTCCATCACCCGTTCGTCCACGTGCTGGTGGGCGGAGAAGGCGCCTGCCTGGCGCAGCATGGCGTCCACGAGGGTCGTCTTGCCGTGGTCGACGTGGGCGACGATCGCCACGTTGCGCAGGTCTGAGCGCACAGACATCGAGGGTCTCTTTTCCTGGGGAGGGAGGGGCGGCCCGCGATCGGGCCCCGACCATCTTACCTGCCGCGCGAACCCGCTCGCGGATGGCCGTCGTCCCCGCCCCTGTTTCCCCCTCCGCTCAGCCTCCCGGGCCCGCGTCCTCGTCCCCTCCGGAGCCGGTCGTGCGCCCGGGGGGCTTCGCGTCGCGGCGGCGCGGCACGCGCAGCCGCAGGGCGCCGGGGGCCGACGGCAGCACGTTCTCCCACCGGCCGGCGAGCGTCGTCGCCACCTTCTCGGTGACGTGCTCGGTCAGCTCCGCGCGGGCCGCGCGCCGCTCGGAGCGCACGATCGCCCGGTGCTCCGCGCCGAGCTCGCGCACGATCGACACGGCCATGCCGATGAGCACCAGCGAGAACGGCAGCGCGATGAGGATCGACGCCGTCTGCAGGGCCTGCAGCCCGCCCGCCAGCAGCAGCGCGATCGCGACCAGCCCCTGCATCGCCGCCCAGAACAGCCGGCTCCACAGCGGCGGGTTGGGGTTGCCCCCGTGCGCCAGCATGTCGACGACGAACGACCCGGAGTCCGACGACGTGACGAAGAAGATCACCACGAGGACGATCCCCGCGACCGCGAGCCAGGTGCCGGCGCCCGGCAGGCTGTCGAAGAGCTGGAACATCGCGGTGTCCGTGTTCACGCCGCCCGTGGCCGGGTCCAGCATGCTGCCCGGCTCGGTCATCTCCTGGTTCAGCCCGGCACCGCCGAACACGCTGAACCAGATCGTCGTGACCAGCATCGGCACCGCGAGGGTGCCGAGCACGAACTCCCGGACGGTGCGGCCGCGGGAGATGCGGGCGATGAAGACGCCCACGAACGGCGCCCACGACATCCACCAGCCCCAGTAGAAGATCGTCCAGCTCGACTCCCACTCGAGGCCCTCGTCCCCGCGGAAGGCGAGCGTGTCGAAGGTCATCTGGACGACGTTCGCGAAGTAGTAGCCGAACGACTGCACCCAGCTGCGCAGCAGGAACAGGGTGGGGCCGAGCACCAGCACGACGGCGAGGACCACGCCCGCCAGCATCATGTTGCCGTTGGACAGCCACTTGATGCCGCGGGAGAGGCCCGAGGCCACCGACATCCCCGCGATGGCGGTGATCACGGCGATCAGCCCGATCTGGAGACCCACGGACGGCTCGACCACGTCGAGGTAGCCCAGGCCGTGCGCCACCTGCAGCACCCCCAGGCCCAGTGACGTGGCCACGCCGAACACCGTGCCGATGATGGCGACGACGTCGATGACGTGCCCCCACGTCCCCTTGACCCGGTCCCCGAGGAGCGGCTCCAGCGCCCAGCGGATCGACACCGGGCGGCCCTTGCGATGGATCGCGTACGCCAGCGCGAGCCCGGCCACGACGTAGATCGCCCAGGCGTGGAAGCCCCAGTGCACGTAGGTCTGGCCGATCGCCGCCTGCGCCAGCGTCGCCTGGTCCCCCGTGACCCCCGGCTTCGGGTCCACGAGGTGCGACAGCGGCTCCGACACGCCGTAGTAGACGAGGCCGATGCCCATCCCCGTGGCGAACAGCATGGAGAACCACACCGGAAGCTTGAAGTCCGGGGCCTCGTCGTCCGGGCCGAGCACGATGTCGCCGAAGCGGCTCAGGCCCATCCAGACTGCGAAGATCACGAAGGCGGCCACCAGCAGCACGTAGTACCAGCCGAACGCGCCGATCACCTTGGTCTGCAGGGTGTTCATCACCGCCGTGGTGGCGTCGGTGGCGAACACCGCCACGAGCACGAACAGCAGGATGATGCCCGCAGCCGGGTAGAAGACCCCGCGGGACAGCGTGGACGCCCGTGCCATGCCCCTCACCCTGACGCCGCGCACGGGGGTCGGCAAACGGAGCAGGCCGGGAACGCGGACGGGGCCGCCGGACGACCCAGGTCGGTCGCCGGCGGCCCCGTGCGCGTGGTTCCCGCGGGAGGGCGTCAGCCCGCGATCGCGGAACCCTCCAGCCCGGCGCCGGGGATGGCGGCGAGCAGGTCGCGCGTGTACTGCTCGCGCGGGTTGTCGAACACCTCGTCGGTGGTGGCCTGCTCCACGACCTTGCCCGACTGCATCACGACCACCTGGTCGGCGATCTGGCGGACCACGGCGAGGTCGTGCGTGATGAACAGGTACGACAGGCCCAGCTCCGACTGCAGGGTGCCCAGCAGGTCGAGGATCTGCGCCTGGACCAGCACGTCGAGGGCCGAGACGGCCTCGTCGAGCACGATCACCTCGGGGCGCAGGGCCAGCGCGCGCGCGATGGCGATGCGCTGGCGCTGGCCGCCGGAGAGCTCGTTCGGGAACCGGCGCATCGCCGACTGGGGCAGGGCCACCATGTCGAGGAGCTCGCGCACCCGCTTCTCGCGCTCCTTCTTGGAGCCCACCTTGTGCAGGACCAGCGGCTCCTCGATCGAGCGGAAGATCGAGTACGTCGGGTCGAGCGAGCCGTACGGGTTCTGGAACACCGGCTGGATCCGGCGGCGGAACGCGAACGCCTCCTTGGTGGAGTGCGTCGCGATGTCCGAGCCGTCGAACTCGACGGTGCCGGAGGTGACGTCCAGCAGACCGAGCACCATGTTGGCGGCCGTGGACTTGCCGGAGCCCGACTCCCCCACCAGCGCGAGCGTGTGCCCGCGCTTGAGCGTGAAGCTCACGTCGTCGACGGCCTTGAACTCCGTCGCCGCCCCGGGCCGGCTGCCGCGGATGGTGAACACCTTGGTGAGGTTGCGCGCCACCACGATGTCCGCCGTGCCCGCACCCTTCGCCCCGGCGCGCGGCACCGTGGCGTCGAGGTCGGGGGCCAGCAGGTCGTCCGACTCCTCGCCCGCCTCGCGCGCCACCTGGATGCGGCGCGACGCGAGGGACGGCGCCGAGGCGACCAGGCGCTTGGTGTACGGGTGCTGCGGGTCGGCGAGGATCTGCCGGGCGGGGCCGGACTCGACCACACGGCCCTTGAACATCACCACGAGGTGCTCGGCGCGCTCGGCGGCCAGGCCCAGGTCGTGCGTGATGAACAGGACGGCGGTGCCGAGCTCCTGCGTGAGGAGCTCGAGGTGGTCGAGGATCTGCCGCTGCACGGTGACGTCGAGCGCCGACGTCGGCTCGTCCGCGATGAGGAGCTTCGGCCGCGAGGCCAGCCCGATCGCGATGAGCGAGCGCTGGCGCATGCCGCCGGAGAACTCGTGCGGGAACTGCCGCGCGCGCCGCTCGGCGTCGGGCAGACCGGCCTCCTGGAGCAGGCCCGCGACGCGGTCCTTGCGCTCCCTCTTGCCGCCCTCGAAGCCGTTGGCCTTGAGGGCCTCCTCGATCTGGGTGCCGATGCGCCAGACCGGGTTGAGGTTCGACATCGGGTCCTGCGGGACGAGGCCGATGTCGCGGCCGCGCATCCCCTCGATCTCCGCGCGGGGCAGCCCGACGATGTCGCGGCCGTCGAACATGATGCTGCCGCCGGTCACCTTGCCGGTGCCCGGCAGCAGGTCGATCACGGCGTGCGCCGTGGTCGACTTGCCGGAGCCCGACTCGCCGACGATCGCGACCGACTGGCCCGGGTAGACGGTGATGTTGGCGCCGCGGACCGCGTGCACGTCACCCTCGGCGGTGTTGAAGGTGACCTGCAGGTCGCGGATCTCGAGCAGCGGCTTGTCCGTACCGGCCTCGTAGCTCGAGCCGTCGCCCCCACCGGCGGGCAGGTTGCCGTTCGTCACTGGGAACTGTGTCGTCATCGCTTCCGCGCCTTCGGGTCGAGGGCGTCGCGCACGACGTCGCCCATCATGATGAAGCCGAGCACCGTGAGGGCCAGGCCGCCGGCCGGGTAGAAGAGGATCTCCGGGGCCACGCGGATGGACTTCTGCGCCATGCTGATGTCGCCGCCCCACGAGACGGTGCTGGGCGGCAGGCCGATGCCGAGGAAGCTCAGCGTCGCCTCCGCGACGATGAACGTGCCCAGCGCGACCGTCGCGTACACGATGATCGGCGCCGCCGAGTTGGGCAGCACGTGCTGGAGCAGGATCTTGCCGCGGCCCATGCCGAGCGAGCGGGCGGCCGTGACGAACTCGTTGTTCTTCACGGACATCACGGTGCCGCGCGTGATGCGGGCGATGGATGTCCAGCCGAACGCGGCGAGCACGAACGCGACGGTGAAGCTGGTCCGGTTCGTGGTGACCGACATGAAGACGATGGCGGCCAGCACCAGCGGGATGGCGAAGAAGATGTCGGTGATGCGCGACAGCACGGAGTCGAACCAGCCGCCGTAGTAGCCGGCGACGGCGCCCATGGCGGTGCCGAAGATGACGACCATGACGGTCGACATGACACCCACGAGCACCGAGGCCCGCGCACCGTAGATGGTGCGGGAGTAGATGTCGCAGCCCTGCTTGTCGTAGCCGAACGGGTGCCCCGCCTCGGGGCCGGCGAGCGACTTGGAGAGCTCGCAGTCGAACCGCGGGTGGATGTCCGTGAACAGGCCCGGGAAGGCCGCCACGACGATCACGAGCAGGATGATCGCGGCCGACACCCAGAACAGGGGGCGGCGGCGCATCTCGCGCCACGCCTCGCGCCACAGCCCCGACGGGGCCGCGTCGGTCTTGACCGCGTCGACGGCGCCGAGGCCGCCCTCGTCCACCTCGGCGGCGAAGTGCTCCTGCCCAGGACGGGGTCGCCGTCCGCCGGGCACGGTCTCGAAACGGTTCTCAGGCATAACGGATCCTCGGGTCGAGGGCTGCGTAGAGGAGGTCGACGAGCAGGTTCGCCAGGATGTAGACGAGGACCAGCACGGTGGTGATCGCGACGACGGTGACGTTCTCGCCGCGGATGATCGCCTGGTAGAGCGTTCCGCCGACGCCTTGGATGTTGAAGATGCCCTCGGTCACGATCGCCCCGGCCATGAGGTTGCCCAGGTCGGCGCCGAGGAAGGTCACGACGGGGATGAGCGAGTTGCGCAGCACGTGGCGGCCGGTGACCTGCGAGCGACGCAGGCCCTTGGCGCGGGCCGTGCGCACGTAGTCCGCGCTGAGGTTCTCGCCGACCGACGTGCGGGTCAGTCGCAGCACGTAGGCGAACGACGTCGCGGCCAGCACGACCGCGGGTAAGAACAGCTCGTACAAGCCTGGGTCGTTGCCGACGCTGACGGGGAACCACCCCAGCTTCACGCCGAAGACGAACTGCATGACGAAGCCGATGACGAAGGTCGGCACCGCGATCACCACGAGGCTGAGGACCAGCACCGTCGCGTCGAAGAAGCCGCCCTTCCGCATGCCGGCGATGAGGCCGAACATGATGCCGAAGACGCCCTCCAGGATGAGGGCCATGATGGCGAGCTGGAACGTGATGGGGAACGCCTGCGCCATCACGTCCGTGATCTCGCGGCCGCGGAAGTCCACCCCGAAGTCCAGCGTGAACACGCCACGCAGGAACAGCAGGTACTGGACGATGAACGGCTTGTCGAGGTTGTACTCCGCGCGGATCTGTTCCTGGACCGCCTCGGGGAGCCCACGCTCCCCGCCCAGTCCGGCCACGGGGTCACCGGGCCGTAGGAACACCATCGCGTACAGCAGGAGGGTCGCCCCCAGGAACACAGGGATCATCTGCAAGAGCCTGCGTCCGAGATACCAGAGCATGTGTCTATTCTCCTCGTTCGCTCCGGGGATCCCCCGGGCTACGGGTCGTTGTCCGGCCGTCGTTGCCCGGACAGGCTCGGGGGCGGGGCGTGCGTCGTCGGCACGCCCCGCCCCCCTCACGTCGGGTGGCCGCCCGCGACGCTACATGACGTCGTCGGCACCATCCGAATCGGACGACCGGCCCAGGGCGGGCAGATCGGGCGTCTGCCCTGCTCGCCCCGGGCCGGTCGACATCACCAGCCGGGTGCTGCTACTGCTTCGTGACCTGGTACAGCAGCGGGTCGCTGTCCCAGCCGAACACGACGTTGTCGACGTCCTCGCCGTAGCCGGCGGTCACGTTCTGGTACCAGAGCGGGATGCCCGGCATGTCCGTGAACAGGATCGTCTGCGCCTGCTTGTAGAGGTCCAGCGCCTTGTCGGGGTCGGCCTGGCCGGCCGCCTCCTTCAGCTTGGCGTCGAACTCCTTGTTGGAGTAGCCACCGTCGTTCGAGCCGGCACCCGTGCCGTAGATCGGCCCGAGGAAGTTGCTCATGGCCGGGTAGTCGGCCTGCCAGCCGCCACGGAAGAGACCCTTGAGGGTCTTGTTGTCGCGGGCGTCGAGGAACTCGTCGAACGTCGGGAACGGCGCGAACTCGCAGTCGACGCCGAGCGCGCTACGGATGTTGTTGCAGACCGCGTCCACCCAGGTCTGGTGGTCGGAGTCGGCGTTCGACGCGATGGTGATCGCCTTGTCACCGAACTTCGAGATGCCCTCGGCCTCGTCCCAGAGCTTCTTGGCGCCCTCGGGGTCGTAGTTCAGGACCTCGTTGCCCTCGATGTCGTCGGACCAGCCGTCGATGACCGGCGAGCTGAAGTCCTTGGCGGGCGTGCGCGAGCCGTTGAAGATCGTCTTGGTGATCTCGTCGCGGTTGATCGCCATCGACACGGCCTTGCGGCGCATGTGACCGGCCTCGCCGCCCCACTCGGGCAGGTACTCCGGGACGTTGACGACCTGGATGATGGCCGCGGGCTGGTTGACCGCGCGGTCGCCCAGGTCGTCCTCGAACGTGGCGAAGGCCGACGACGGGACGTTGGTGACGATGTCCAGGTTGCCCGAGAGGAGGTCGTTGTACGCGGTGTCCTCCTCGGTGTAGGCGATCAGGTCGACGCCACCGTTCTGGACCTTGCGCTCGCCCGCGTAGTCAGCGTTGGGGCGGAGCGAGATCTGCTGGTTCTTCTCCCAGGACTCGAGCTTGTACGGGCCGTTGCCGACCGGGTTGTCGCCGAACGCCTTCGGGTCGTCGAAGAACGAGTCCGGCAGCGGCATGAAGGCCGCGTAGCCCAGTCGAAGCTCGAAGTCGGACTCGGGCTGGGTCAGCTTCACCGTGAACTCGGTGTCCGACACGACCTTGAGGCCGGTCAGCTCGGAGTCCTTGTCGTACGAGAAGCCCTCGATGGGCTCGAAGAAGTACGAGAGGTTCTGCTTGTTCGACAGCAGGGCGCCGTAGTTCCACGCCTTGACGAAGCTGTCGGCCGTCACCGGGGTGCCGTCCGTGAACTTCCAGCCGTCCTTGATCGTGATCGTGTACGTCTGCTGGTCGTCCGTCTCGATGGACTCGGCCATCTCGTTGTGCACCTCGCCCTTGGCGTCGTAGTACACCAGGCCGGCGAACAGGTTGTTGATGACCTTCGAGCCATAGGTCTCGTTGGTCATCGTGGGGATGAGCGGGTTCTGCGGCTCGCCGTTGCTGACCGTCACGATGCCGGTCGTCGGGCCGCCGTCGCCGCCCGTGGCCTCGGGGTTGTCCCCGGAACCGCCACCGCACGCAGACAGCAGCAGGGCCGAGGCCAGGGTAAAGGCCCCGATGCCTGCAAGTCGTCGTCGAGGTGTCACGTGTCCTCCTGAGTTGGGTCGCTCACCGGAAGGGGTCACCCCTTGGTGAGGTACAGGCGCGTGTGCGCGCGCACTGCACTGTGCGCCGGTGAGCCTAGTCACGTCTCGGCCCCAGGTCATACCCTCTGCCCGGTTTGCGCCCGGAACCGTGACCATTCCGGTATCTCGTCGCAACCTGCGGGACTCGCCGGCCCGTGGTACAGGGAGCCGCGCGCGGAGGGTGCGCAGGGTCAGTCGACCGCCACCAAGCGGCCGTCGCGCACCACCAGCACCCGGTCCGCCATCGCCACGAGCTCGGGGTCGTGCGTGGCCACGACGGCGGCGACGCCCCGCGAGTGCACCAGGTCGCGCAGCAGCACCATGACGCGCTGGGCGGTGGCCGAGTCGAGCTGGCCGGTCGGCTCGTCCGCGAGCAGCACCCGCGGACGGGCCACCAGCGCCCGGGCGACGCCCACCCGCTGCTGCTGCCCGCCCGAGAGCTCGTAGGGGCGCTGGTCGGCGTGGTCCGCGAGCCCCACCGCCTCGAGCGCCTCCGCGACGCGGGCCGCCCGCTCGGCCGCGTCGACCCGCGCCAGCCGCAGCGGCACCTCCACGTTCTCCGCGGCG
This sequence comes from Isoptericola sp. NPDC057559, assembly GCF_042801555.1. Lineage (NCBI taxonomy): Bacteria > Bacillati > Actinomycetota > Actinomycetes > Micrococcales > Promicromonosporaceae > Isoptericola > Isoptericola sp. NPDC057559. The sequence goes on along the minus strand of NZ_JBHVFQ010000005.1, from coordinate 174,239 downwards.
GAGAGCACCGGAACCAGACCGAACGACTGGAAGACGAACCCGATCTCGGTGCGCCGCACCGCGTGCAGCTCGTCCTCGCCCAAGCTGCCGAGCTCGCGCTCCGCCGCCCCCGGACCGCCCTCGGCCGCCGGGTCCGCCCCGAGGTGCACCGTGCCCGCCGTCGGCCGGTCCAGGCCCCCGAGCAGGTGCAGCAGCGTGGACTTCCCGGACCCCGACGGGCCCACGACCACCACGAGCTCGCCGGCTCCGACCTCGACCGACACGTCCTCCAGCGCCCGCACCTCGCCGGCGCCCGAGCCGTAGACCCGCGAGACGCCCGTCGCGCGCAGCACCGCGGTCGCCGGACGGCGCGTCGTCGTCGCGCTCATCGTCCCTCCCCCGTCCGGCCCCGCCGCTCGTCCGGCCGGACCTCCACGTGGTCGTCCTCCAGCGCGAGGCGCACGCGGTCGCGCAGGTCCAGCGCGCTCACGAAGTCCTGCGGCAGCTGCAGGCGGCCCACCCGGTCGAGCACGGCGAACTCCTCGGCGACGTGCCGCTGCGCACCGTCCTCGTCGATCTCCGTGCGCCGCAGCACCTCGGTGGACGTGCGCCCGTCGCGGATCTGCACGGTCCGCGCGACGTGCTCGGAGACCGTCGGGTCGTGCGTGACGATCAGCGTGGTCACGCCCGTCCCGGCGTTCACCGCGCGCAGCGACTCCAGCACCTCCACGCTCGTCGCCTCGTCCAGCTCGCCGGTCGGCTCGTCGGCCAGCAGCACGCGAGGCGACCCGGCCACCGCGACCGCGACCGCGACCCGCTGCTGCTGCCCGCCGGACATCTGCCCGGGCACGCGGTCGGCGACCTGGCCCACCTCGAGCATCTCCAGCAGGTCGGCCACGCGCGCCGCGCGCTCGTCCCGCGTGCCCGTCCGCGAGATCTCCAGCGGCACCCGCACGTTCTCCGCCGCGGTGAGGTACGGGAGCAGGTTGCGGCCCGTCTGCTGCCAGACGAACCCGACCGTGGACCGCTGGTAGCGCACCCGGTCGCGACGCGTCATCGCGAGCAGGTCCGTGCCCGCGACCACCGCCGACCCGGCGGTGGGCAGGTCCATCCCCGACAGGATGTTCAGCAGCGTGGACTTGCCCGAGCCGGACGCACCCACCACCGCGACGAGCTCGCCGCGGTCCACCGTGAGGTCCAGGCCCTGCAGCGCCTGCACCTCGATGCCGTCCGCCGCGAAGATCCGCACGAGCCCGCGGCAGCGGATCTCCTCGTGCACCGGACCGACCGCGTCCGGCGCCGGGCCGGGCGCGTCCTCCTGGGTCACCACCATGTCGTCACCACCCTGTCGTCCTCCCTCATTCCGCCGCCTCCCGCAACTGCTCCGTCGTCGCTGCCCGGCGGCCCACGACGGCGGCCAGGGCCGCGCCCGCCACCACCGTCACGACGAACCCGGCCAGGCCCGCCACCACCAGCACCGGGTCCACCGCCAGCGCCGGCTGCGGGCCGCCGCCCGTCAGCGACGTGAGGTCCACGCGGGCGCGCAGCAGCGCGGGCACGACAGCGCCGACCAGCACCCCGACGACGAGCGCGCCGAGCGCCCACGGCGCCACCTCCCAGGCCACCAGCCCCCGCGCCTCCGCCCGTCGCAGGCCCATCGAGCGCAGCACCGCGAGGAGCCGCTCGCGGTCCGGAGCGGCGAGCACCAGGGTGATCGCGACGGTGAGCGCCACCAGAACGCCGGCCAGCGCGACCGCCACCCGGGCGGCGGTCGCGATCCCCTGCGACGCGGGCGCGTCGAGCAGGTCGGCCGTCGCCGACGCGGTGCCGTCGACCGTGGCGTCCGGGAGCACGCCGCGCAGGGCCGCGCCCACCCGGTCCGGGGAGGCGCCGGCCTCCAGCGCGACGAGCGCCGTGCGGGCCTCGGTGGCCGTGCCGAGCGAGCCCGCGACGAGGCCGGAGTCCACGACCACGGTCGCCGGCGCGTCCCCCAGCCCCGGCACGAGGTCGGGCGCGCCCACCACCGCGGCGTCGGCCTGCTCGTCCTGCAGGCCCAGCACGAGGTCGCCCGTCCCCGCGGTCGCGCCGGGCACGGTCATCGCGAGCATCGGCAGCGCGCCGTCCGCGTCCGGCCGGGCCAGGTCGGCGAGCCCGTCCGGCGCGTCGGGGACGCCCTCCTGGACGCGGGCCAGGGCCGCCGCGTCGACGGCGAGCAGCTGGACGGCGCGGCTGTGCCCGTCGGGCCACGTCAGGTCGCCCACGTCGGTCACCCGGGCCACGGTCGCCACCTCGGCGACGCCGTCCACCGCGCGCATCGCTGCCACGGCGTCGGGCGTCACCGCGGGCCCGGTGACCCGCAGGTCCGCGCCGAGCTGGACCCGCGCCTGCCGCTCGACGCCGGCGTCGACCGTCGAGAGGACCACCGCCGAGGACGCCCCGACCGCGACCGCGAGCACCAGGGCGAGCGCGGGCACCACGCCGCCCGCCGGCGCCCGGGTGGCGCGTGCGGCGCCGAGGAACGGCACGAGGTCCCGGCGCCGCGCGAGCAGCCGCTCGAGCCCGCGGGCGACGAACGGGATCACGCGGACCGCGACCAGCGCCGCGGCGCCGGACACCAGGAGCGGCATCGCGGCGAGCAGCGGGTCGACGCCGCCCGTCCCCGTGCCGCCGACCACGCCGCGACGCAGCAGGAGCGCGACCGACAGCGCCGCGAGGCCCACGACCACCAGCTCGGCCGTGCGCCGCCAGCGCCGACCCGTGGCGGCCGTGAGGTCGCGCCGTTCCCCGCGCAGCGACCGGGGCACGGTGACGGCGGCGGCGGCCACCGCGGGCGCCAGCGCCGCCGCGCACGCGAGCAGCACCTGCGTCCCGGTCACCGCGCCGGGCCGCACGAGCAGGCCGAGCAGCACGCCCAGCGCGGCCGCGGGCAGGCTCACGACGAAGCCCTCCGCCGCGGTGAGGAGCCGCAGCCGCGCCCCCGTCGCGCCGCGCGCGAGGAGGACCGCGAGCGCCGCGCGCCGGCGTTCGACGACCAGCCGCGCCGCCAGCACCATCACGGCACCGAGCGCGCCGAGCGGCCCGACGACGAGGACGGCGAGGACGGCGTCGGTGGTCACGCGCTCGCGGAGCAGCTCGTCGAGCACCTCGGAGAGGGCGGTGCGGGCCTGGAGCACCACACGGTCGCCCGGGACGATCTCGATCGTGTCGTGGGTGAGCCCGCGCACCTGGTCGGTCAGGGCCGCGACGTCGCCGGACCCGACCCCCTCGGCGGAGACCGGGTACCAGAGGGTGGTCTGGGCGTAGCGCCAGGCGAGGGGTCCGACCATCGCGGGGTCCACGTAGGCGGCCGCGCTCGCGATGGTGGAGCCGTCCGGGGTCGTGGCGAGCTGGGCCCGGCGGCCGAAGGGCTGGTGGTCCCAGGTGCCGGAGGCGGGGTCGACCGGCTCGTAGAGCCCGACGACGCGCAGCGGGGGGTGCTTCCACACCTCGGCGGCGTAGGTGCCGTCGAGCCGCCACCCGAGGACGTCCGCGGTCTCCGTGCTGACGACGACCTCGACGGGCCGGCTCCCCTCCGGCCCGTTGACGCCCTGGAGGACCGGCGTGGCCCGGGGCCACCGGCCGTCGACGAGCCGCACGTCCTGCTGCAGGCGGGCCGACGCCCGGAGGAAGACCTGGGTCGTCTGGATCCCCGACCCGGGCAGGTGCTCCGTCTCGATCTTCCGCGCGGTCACGGTGAACGACGGCTCGCCGAGCACGCCCCGCAGGGGGTCCGGGAGGCCGTCGCGCGCCCGGACCATCCCGGCGAGGAACTCGTCCCACGCCGGCTCGGGCGGGACCTGCGGCTCGGCGTCGGGCTCGTACGCCGGGAAGTCGGCGGGCCCCTGCTCCGTGGCCGGGACCTCTCCGGCCCGCGAGACGACGTCCCTCCGCAGCGTCGAGAGCTGGTCGGTGGCGTAGGCGACCTGCTCCGAGCGCATCTCGCCGATCGCCCGCGCGGTGGCGGTGGCGGTCCCGGCCGCGACGAGCGTGACGAGCGCGAGGACGAGGGCCGTCCCCCACGCGGTGCGCAGGTGGCGACGCAGCAGCAGCCAGAGCATCAGCGCACCTCCTCGCGGTAGGCGCCGTCGCGCGCCTGCGCGGCGACGCCGGCCCGCACGGCGAGCGCGACCGCCGCGAGCCCGGCGAGGAGCAGGAGGCCGGGCACGAGCGTGGCCCAGGGCTCGAGGGTGGTGAGCGCGGGCGGCACCACGGCGAAGCCCGTGAGGGTGGCCGTCGCGAGGCCGGGCGCCGTCGCCGCGGCGAGCCCCCACCCGGCGGCGATCCCGACGACGAGCGCCGCGGCGGTCACCGTGACCAGCTCCAGCGCGCGCCCGTTCCCCTGGGCCCGCGGAGGCATCCCGACGGCGCGCAGCACGGCGACCTCGCCGCGCCGCCCCCGCACGGCGGCGAGGCTCACCGCGCCGACGCCGACGAGGGCGAGCAGCACGGCCGCCAGGGCCGCGACCACGAACGCCTGCCGGACCGGGCCGGTCGCGTCCGAGCTGCCGCCGCCGTGCGAGGTCGTGACCTGGACGTCGCCCGACGACGCCGACCGCGCCGACCGCGCGGCGGCCGCGGCGAGCCCGGCGACGTCCGCCGCGGTGGCCCCCGGCTCCGCGCGGACCCACACCTCGCCGGCGTCCGGCGGGGTCGTCGTCAGCCGGAGCGAGGCCGCCTGCAGCTCCGCCAGACCCACCAGGGCGGCCGCCGGGCGTCGCGCCCCGGGCACGACGTCGACGACGCCGACCACCTCCACCGCGAGCCGGTCACCGCCCTCGACGGGGAGCTCCGTCCGCTCGCCGACGCGCACGTCGAGCAGGCCGGCGAGCCGCCGCGAGAGCACGGCGGGCACGGCCTCGCGGCCGGCACCCGCGGCGATGATCCGGTACGGCGACGGGAACGGCTCGTTCTCGACGCGCGCGGCGAGGCTCAGGCCCAGCCCCGGGCGGGCGTCGAACGCGGAGCGCGCGGCGGCGTCCTGCGTCGCGGGCGCCCAGCCGACGTCCTCGACGTCCACGGCGGAGGTCGTCCCGTCGGCCGTGGTGGCGTCCACCTCGGCCACGGAGAGCCGCAGTCCCGTGGTGTCGTTCCCCGACCCGACCTGAAGCACGTCGAACGCGACCACCGTCCACTCCCCCGGCGTGCCGTCGGGCCCGTCGGGCGCCGGGGGCACGTCCGCGCGCATCGTGAAGGACCGTTCGACGGGGCCGATCGGGTGGGCCCCGTCGCCGTCGCCGTCCAGGTCGACGTCGAGGCTCCCGACGTCGGCCGCCCGCAGCTGCCCGTCGGCGTCGGCCAGCCACAGGCGCACCGGCATCGACCCGCGTTCCAGCGTCTCGAGCAGGCCCCGTCCGGCCGGGTCCCCCGCCGTCCGCTCCCGCAGCGACCGCCACGAGGCCGGGGCACCGAGCGCCCCGGCGTCCTCCTCGACGGCCGGGTCGACCACGAAGAACTGCCCCGAGCCGCGGAGGGTGAGCCCCGTCGTCCCCGCGGGCAGGCGCGGGTTCCCGTCGTACAGGTCGGGCACCGCCAGCGCCGCCGCGAGGCGGTCGAGGTCGCCCGACCCGGCCGTGTCGAGCGCCACCCGCCCGAGGCGGGCGGCGGGCACGCCCGTCACGGAGAGGGTGACGTCGTCGAGGTTGCCCTCCGTGACCCGCGCGGGCGCGGCGGAAGCGGCGCCCGGCAGCTCCGCGTACCGCGCGGCGGGCCCGGGCGAGCCCTGGGCCGCGACGACGCGCACGTCGCCGCCGGAGGCGACGGCGGCCGCGTCGTGGCGCAGCCGCTGCCCGGTGCCGGTGTAGGCCGCGGCGAGCACGACGCTCCCGGCGGCCACGACGACGAGCACCACGGGGACGGCGCTGACGGCGAGCCGGCGCGCGACCTGCCGCGCGGGGAGCACCCGCGCGTCGGGGCGGCGCGCGGCGAGCGCCGCCCACGCCCGCGACAGGGGCCCCAGCAGCGCGACGGCGAGGACCGCGGCGGCGGCGAGGACGAGCGCGGGCGCCGCGGCCGCGGCCGGGTCGGTCTGCCCGCCGTCGGGCGTCGGGACGAGCGGCGACCCGTAGCGGCGCAGCATCCACAGGGAGACCGCGGCGGCGACGAGGACGAGCGCGACGGTGCCCCAGGTGGCGGCCTGCCGGGCGCGGCCGGAGGCGTCCGAGAGGCGCAGCGCCGCCGTGGCGCGGGCCTGCAGCCCCTCGACGACCACCAGCACGAGCACGGCCGCCGCCGCCGCGACCACGGTCGCCGGCACCAGGTCGCCCGCCAGCGCGCCGGTCGGGGCACCCCGCGCGGCGAGGACGGCGAGCGCCGTCCCGAGTCCGACGACGGCGCCGGCCGCCGCGACGATCCCGGCCTCCGCGGCCGCGGCGCCGGTGAGCTGCGCCGGCGAGGCGCCCCGCGAGACCAGCAGCCGGACCTCGCCCGCCCGCGTCGCCGCCAGGAGCCGCGCGAGCTGGGCGACGGCGATCAGCCCCGCGAGCGCGAGGACCAGCATCGGGACGAGCGCGACGGCCGACGCCGCGCCCAGCGCGGCGGTGGCGTCGGCGGCGCGCTCCCCCAGGTCTCCGGTCACCTCGGCGCCCCGCACCTGCACGGCGTCGTCCTCCAGGACGGTGTCGCGCAGGGCCGCCTGGCCCGTCGTGAGGACCCGCAGGTCCGCGTCGCCCGTCGCGGCGACGTCCGGCGTCAGCGTCCAGCGCACGAAGGGGGCGTCCGAGTCGTCGTCGGGCACCTCCTCGCGCGCCAGGTCGTACGGGACGCCCGGGAAGAGGGCGTCGACGTCGCGCCGCAGGGCCGCGTCCTGCGCGTCGGCCTCGGGGGCGAGGCGCGTGACCACCTGGACGACGCCGGGCTCCCCGCCGCGGGTCAGTCCGTCGTGGACGATCCGCGCCTCGGCGACGCGCACGGTGCCGATCGTCGTGCCGAGCGCCGCGGTCACCGTGGCGACGAGCAGGGCGACCAGGACCAGCAGGCCGCGGTGGGCGGCGGAGCGCCGCGCGAGCAGGCCGGCGCGGCTCATCGGCCCGCCCTCGTGGCGAGCGGAGCGCGGGCGTCGACCACGTGCCCTCCTGCGTCCTTGCTCGGGCCCGCTCCGGGCCTCGTCGTCATGTCGTCCCCGCGCCGGTGCGGGGGTCCAGGGCGGACCCTAGTCCCCCTCTGCCGCCCGGCGCGCCCGCCTCTCGCGCGGCCGCGGGCGCCCTCCCGGGGCCGCCACGACGGAGGGAGGGCGTCGGACGAGGTTCCGGACATCGGGTCCCCCACCCGTCGGGCCAGGTCACGGCCGGTGGGGGCGCTTCTCGTTGCCCCGGCGGTAGTTCCCCGTGGCCCGCGCGAGGAGCTCCTGGTCGGTCTGGGGGTCCTGCCCGAGCAGCGCGACCAACCGCGCGGCGCGAGCACCCGAGACCGTCACCACGAGCCGCCCGCCGCGGCTCACCAGGACCTTGCCGTCCTTGGTGAGACGGTGGTCGAACGGGTCGTCGTCGAGGCCCACGGTGCCCTCCCTCGGTTCCCTCAGCCCTGCCCGGCGCCGCTCAGCGGCGCCACTCGTACGGCGTCGTCGTCGACACCTTGACCAGCCCGGAACGCTCCAGGATGGGACGCGAGAACTCGGTGGAGTCGCTGTTCAGGTATGTCTTGCCGCGCTCGAGCGCCGACCGGGCGCGGGCGGAGGTGAGCGCGCGATAGATGCCACGGCCGCGCCACTCCGGGCGGGTCGACCCGCCCCACAGCCCGGCGAACTGGGTGCCCGGCACGGGCTCGAGGCGTCCGGCGCTGACCACCCGGCCGTCGGCCTCGGCGACCCACAGCTCCATCTCGGGGTCGCGCTCCTGGCGGTGCAGGATCGAGTCGGCGTGGCCGGACGTGGCCGGGTCGTCGCCGAACACCTCGTCGGCCATCGCGGACATGGCCCGGACGTCCGCCTCGGCGGTCACCCGGCGGAGCGTGACGCCCTCGGGCAGGGGCACGTCCGCGACCAGCAGGCGCGCCTCGCCGATCATGATCGACTCCGGCTCCTCGGGCACGAAGCCGTGGTCGACGAGCGCCTCGTGCAGGCCCGGCGCGACGTCGTGGCCGCGCGTCTTCCACTCGACGCTCGTGACGGTCGCGTCGTCGCGGAAGTGCGCGAGCGCGGACGCGACGAACCCGCGGATCGTCGCGGCGTCCGCGCCGGCGAGGTCGCGGTAGGTGACGAAGCCGCGGCCGGCGGCGAAGGTCACGAGGCGTAGGGGCCCGAGGCGGGTGACGGCGAGGGCGCCCGGCGTCTCCGCGTCGGTCCGCAGCTGGTCGTCGTAGGCGGCGAGGAGGCTCGTGGCGTCCACGCCGGCCGGGGTCTGGCCCGAGGGTGAGTTCACGGCCGTCACCCTTCCAGAGGCCCCAGGGGCAGGCAACGGTTTTCGCCGAGGTGCACTCTCCGGTCAGGGCCTTCCCGGACCGGGTGCCAGGCCGCGGCTCAGGGCGTCCACGACGTGCCGCACCGCGGCGCGGGGCGCGTCCTGCCAGCCGGCGGCGGAGTGCGGCGCCAGCGCGGCCGCGCGCGGGTACCGCTCACCGAGGTCGGGCACGAGGCGGCTCGTCGCCGCCGCGCGCTCCCGCCACGCCTCGGCGCCCGCGGCGTCCAGGCGCGCAGAGGCCGCCGCGGTCTGCGCGGTGGCGCGGACGACGGCGTACAGGGCGGTGACGACCGCCGCCCGGGACTCCGGGGCCACCTCGTGGCGCGCGAGGACGTCGAGCAGCCGTTCGAGCCAGTCCTGCTGCTGCGGGCCGCCCGGCGCGGAGGACCATGGCAGCTCCGCCAGCCACGGGTGCTCCCGGTACAGGTCGAAGAGACGGCCCGCCCAGGCGTCGAGGTCGGCGGCGAGGTCGGGGCCCGGGTCCCGCCAGGCCGGCATCGCCGAGGCGTGGTCCTCCGCGAGCGCCAGCAGCTGTTCCTTCGTGCCCACGTACGGGTACAGGCCCATCGCGCTCAGCCCGAGCCGGGTGCCGACCGCGCGCGTCGACAGCCCGTCGAGGCCGTCCGCGTCGGCGACGGCGACCGCGGCGTCGAGCACCTCGTCCAGGTCGAGCCGCCGACGCGGCCCGCGGCGCGCCTCGGCGGGCGCCGCCCCTCGGTGGCGCCACAGCCGCCGCACGTGCTCCTCGACGTCGCTCATTGCCCTGGATCCTCCCATCTGCTTACAGTGTAAGACGTTAACGCGTCGACCCGAGGAGCCCCGCCATGCCCGCCGCCACCCTGCCCGACGGCTCGACCCTCGACGTCACCACCCTGGGCGACGGCCCGGCCGTCCTGCTCCCCGTCCGGACCGACCCGCTCGAGGAGGCCCAGGCCGACGCGATGCGCGCCTGGGGCGCCGACCCCGACCTCGGCGCCGCCCTCGCGCGCCGGGTCGCCGGGGCGGGCTTCCGCGTCGTCGCCGCCGACTACGAGGCCCACCTCGCCGCCCACCCGCGGCCGGGCACGCTGACGGCCGACGCCGTCACGGCCGACCTCCTGGCCGTCGCCGACGCCGCGGGTGCCGACCGGTTCGCCTACTACGGCTACTCGTGGCTGGCGCTCGCCGGGCTCCAGCTCGCGCTGCGCACCGACCGGCTCACCGGCCTGGCGATGGGCGGCTACCCGCCCCTCGACGGCCCGTACGCCGCGATGCTCGCCGTGACGCGCGCCGCGCACCGGCTGGCACTCTCCCACCGCGACGCCCCGCGCCCCGCATCGACGTCGGCACCCGAGCCCGGCGACTGGGACTCCGTCGAGATGACGCAGGCCCCCGAGCAGACCGGGCAGTACGTCACGCTCTACGAGTCGCTCGCCGGCTTCGACGACGCCGCCGCCCTCACCCTGGCCGTGCCGCGCCTCGCCGTCGTCGGTGCGGACGACGACATCGTCTACGGCCCCGGCTGGGGCGACGTCGAGGTCGTCATCGCCGGCGCCGTCACCCGCCGGCGGGCCGAGCTCGAGGCCGCGGGCTGGACCGTCGAGGTGCTGCCCGGCAAGGACCACATGTCCGCCATGCAGGCCGACGCCGTCCTGCCGGTCCTGCTGCCCTGGCTGACGGCCCACCGCGGCCGACCGGATTTGCCCCACCGCTAGGGTCGGTTCCCGTGAGCGAGCCCCCGAGCCGGCCCGAGAGCTACGTCCAGCGCCTGCGCGGCGTGGTCGGCCACGACCCCCTCTTCCTGCCGAGCGCGGCGTGCGCGGTGCTCGACCAGGACACCGCCGGGACGACCCGGGTGCTGCTGCAGCAGCGCGGCGAGCCCGGCGCCCCGTGGGGCCTCCCCGGCGGCGCGCTGGAGCTGGGCGAGACCGTCGCGGAGGCCGCCGTCCGGGAGACGCGCGAGGAGACCGGCCTCGTCGTGGAGCCCCGGACCCTCCTCGGCGTCTTCTCCGGCTCCCGGTCGCACACCTACCCGAACGGCGACGTCGTCCAGGCGGTCGTCGCGGTGTTCGTCGCCCGGGTCGTGTCCGGGGAGCTCACGGTCGACGGCGTCGAGACCCGGGCACTGGGCTGGTTCGCCCTCGACGCCCTGCCCGAGCCGCTCTTCGCCCCCCACGTGTCGATGCTCGACGCCCTCGCCGCCGGGCGCAGTGGCGTCTGGGACTGACCGCGTCCCTCACGAGGTGGCCAGGTCGTCCCAGACGACGAAGACGGAGTCCCGGTCGATCTGGGCTCCCGCGGCCCGATAGGTCGCGAGCGCCGCGACGTTGTCCGCCTCGGTGCCGGTCCACATCCCGCGGCAGCCGTGGGCGAGGGCGTGGTCGCGCAGGGCCGCGAGCAGCGCGGACGCCACCCCACGGCGGCGCGCCCCCTCCTCGACCCCCAGCTCGTACAGGAACATCTCCGGCTCCTTGTCCGGGTGCCGCATCTCCACCCCGGACACGAACCCGACGTCGTGGCCGTCCGGTCCCCGCGCGAGCAGCACCACGTGGCCGGGCCGCGCCAGCGTGTCGGCCGCGCCGTCGGCCCGGACGGGCGCGTCGAAGAGGTGGGACGCCGCGACGAGCTCGGCCGGGTCGGTGACCTGCACGACCGTCCAGTCCGCCATGCCCGCCATCCTCGTCCGCGACCGCCGCACAGGCACCCCGACGACGGACGGGTGTCACGGACAACCGTCCCGCCCCTCCCTCCCCACCATGACCCCGCGGGCGCTCGACACCGTCCAGGCCGTGACCGGCCTGCTGCCGGCCGCGCCCGCGCTGCTCGGCTTCCTCGGCGCGTCCCTCGCGACGCTCGCCGTGCCCGGCCCGTCGGTCGTCCACGTCGTCGCGCGCAGCACCACCCTCGGGCGACGGGCCGGCCTGCTGTCGATGGCCGGGCTCGAGGCCGGCGCGGCCCTGCACGTGGTGGCCGCGGCGGCGGGGCTCGCCGCCCTGCTGGAGCGGTCACCCGTGCTGTTCGGCGCCGTCCGGTGGGCGGGCGCCGCCTACCTCGTCTGGCTCGGCGTGCGGGAGCTGCGCGCCGCCCGGTCCCGGCCCGCCCCCGAGGACGACGCGGGCACCGCCCCCGGCGAGGACCGCGGCACGACCCGGCGGCCGCGGGGCTGGCGGCTGGTCACCGACGGCGTCCTCGTGGACGCCCTCAACCCGAAGACCGCGCTCTTCTTCGTCGCGTTCCTGCCCCAGTTCGCGGACCCGGCGCGCGGCGCCGTGGCACCCCAGCTCGCGATCCTCGGTGGGGCGTTCGTCGTGCTGGCGGCCCTCGTCGACAGCGGGTACGCCCTGCTCGCCGACCGGATGTCGTGGCGGCTGCGCGCCTCGGAGCGCGCCCGGCGCCGCCTCGGCGTCACCACCGGCGGCGTCTACCTGGCCCTGGCCGGGGCCGCCGCCGTCGTGTGACCATCCGACGATGGACTTCTTCGACCCCCAGGTCATCCTCTTCGTGGCCGACTGCGAGCGGGCGGCGGCGTTCTACGGCACCTTCGGGTTCACCGAGACCTTCCGGGCGCCGCAACAGCACCCGGTGAAGGTGGAGATGGCGCACGGCGGGTTCGGCCTCGGCCTCGCGCTGCCCGGGCCGGCCGCCGAGAGCCACGGGCTCACGCCCGTGACCAGCGGCCACCGCGCGTGCCTGACGCTCTGGACGGACGACGTCGACGCCGCCTACGCCGCGGCGCTCGCGGCGGGGGCCACGGACAACCGGGCGCCGCACCCGTTCCGCGACGGCCTGCTGCGGGTCGCGTTCGTCGAGGACCCCGACGGCCATCCCGTGCAGCTGGCGCAGCGGGCCTAGGCGCGGGGGCGCGCGATCCGGGTTGCAGCTCGGCCCGTCCAGGCCCCACCTTCGCGACCCTGCTTGCTTGGCAGACTGGGCAGACTGGGCAGGCTTGCCGCGACGCGTCCGACGAAGGAGTAGGTGGACTCGGCAGGTCCTTCCCCCGCGGTCGGGTCTCTCGGTTCATTCCCTGTCGAGATGCAACGTAGGTTGCACGGTCCTCCGGCCGTGCAGCATGACCGGCTCTTGACCCGGGGACAAGGGCGCGCAGGGCACTGCGCGAGGGCTCCAGGGTGCGGAACGGATCAGACGGTGTGTACCTCAGGAGCGGGCCGACGACGTGGCGCCGCCAAGGACGTGATCTCGACGGACTGCCGTGTTCCCCACGACACGTTGCTGACGGTGGCCATCGCGTACCAGCGCAGGACACGCAGGAAGGTCACGCTCCACAGGCCGACGAGGGGTGCGCAGGCGAAGACGGCGAGGCGTTGGCCTCGTGACTGGTCGCTGCGCCGCAACGAGAGGTAGGGGGAGGCGACGATGAGCTGGACGCTCCCGACAATGCACGCGCCCAGGGCGAGGGTTGCGGGGTGCAGGAGCGCGCCGGAGGCAAGGAGGACGACGAGCGCGACGGTGGCGGCGGTGTACTGCATCCACCGGGCCACGTGGTACCAGTAGGAGAACCGCCCGAGGGGCAGGCTGCGGAGCCGGGTGCCCGACCGCAGGAAGGATCCCCTCATCCAGCGCAGCTGCTGCCGCCGGTGCCCGTCAAAGGTCGACGGCATCGCCGTGAACGCAAAGGCGCTCCCCTGGTGGACCGTCCGCCCCCGCTGCTGGGCGAAAAGCGTCAGGAGGCTGTCGTCCGAGGTGTGCACGGGGCGCCCGCGGAAGGTCTCGGTCAGGTAGTCCTCGACGTGGTCCCACAAGATGTCGGCGCGATAGGTCGCCAGGCCGCCGGAGTTCACCAGGACGGCGCCGGCTCTGGACAGCGCCGCGCGGTCGACCATCTGCATGGACAGGTACCAGACCTCCTGCATGCGGGTCAGGAGGTTGGTGCGGTAGTTGGTGACGAGGATCGTGCCCGCCACCGACTGGACCTGCGGGTCCTCGAACGGCTGGAGGCTCTCCTCGATCGCCCGCGCGTCGAGCTGGGTGTCGCTGTCGACCGTCACGTAGAAATCGGCGTCCGGGCAGGTGCGCGCGCCGGCGACCTGGGCACTCCGCTTGCCGCCGTTCTCCTGCCGCTGCCAGGTCGCTGAGACACCGGCCCTCGGGGCGGCCTCGACGAACCAGTCGCGCACCGGCGCGTAGTCACCGGTGGTGGACCCGTCGTCGACGACGCAGACGGCGGCCGGCGGGTGCGTCTGGCGCAGCAGCGCCTCGAGGTTGCCGCGCAGGATGTCGTCGTCCTCGTTGTAGACGGGCACGAGGACGGCGACCCGCGCGGCGGCCAGGCGCGCCGCGCCGTCGGGGGACGCGGTGGCGGGCCGGTCGAACGCGGCGGTCGCGAGCTGCCAGACCAGGAAGCCCATACCGGCGACGTACACCCACAGCACCGGGCTATGGCCGGTCAGGAGGAAGGCCAGACGATGGGTGGCCCAGACGATGCCGAGCACGGCCCCGGCGACGAGGACCCAGCGGAAGCGGCCCGGGACGCGGGTGGCGGCGAGCGGTGCGTGCTCCTGCGTTGATGCGGTCATGTTGCTCTCTCCGGCGGTGATGGCGCGGATGGACGGGACGGTGCAGACCTGGCGGGCCGGTCAGAGCCGGTCAGAGGCCTGGTCAAGCGTGCCGGTCGTATCGAAGAAGCGCTGCGCCGTCGCCGCGAGGCCGGCCAGGTCGTACGCGCTGTGCTTCTGGACGAGGATGACGAGGTCGGCCTCGCCGACGGCGGCGCGCAGCTCCTCGTCGTCGACCCGCCGGACGCCGGGCTCGCCCCACTCCGGGACGTGCGGGTCGTGGTACTCGACCTGGGCGCCGTGGCTCAGCAGGGCCTGGGCCAGGGGTCGGGCGGGCGTCTCGCGGTCGTCGGAGATGTCCCGCTTGTAGGCGACGCCGAGGAGGAGCACGCGGGCGCCGTGCAGCGGGACCCCCGCGTCGTTGAGCAGGTCCTGGCTGCGGCGCGCGACGTACGAGGGCATCGCGACGTTGATCTCCTGTGCTAGTTCCGCCATCCGCAGGGGACGCCCGGTCTGCTCGCGCAGGTGGGCGCTGAGGTACATGGGATCGATCGGGATGCAGTGCCCGCCGACGCCGACCCCCGGCCGGAACGGCTGGAAGCCGAACGGCTTGGTAGAGGCGGCCCCGATCACGTCCCACACGTCGATCCCCAGGTCGTGGCACGCCTGGGCGAGCTCGTTCACGAGGGCGATGTTCACCTGCCGGTAGGTGTTCTCCAGCAGCTTCGCGGTCTCGGCCTCGCGCGGCGAGGACACCGGGACAACTCGGTCGACGAACGCGGAGTAGAGCGCGGTCGCGCGGTCGGTGCAGGCCGGGGTGAGCCCGCCGACGACCTTGGGCGTGTTCCGGACACCGAACGTGCCGTTGCCCGGGTCGACCCGTTCAGGCGAGAAGGCGAGGTGGAAGTCCGTGCCGGCGCTGAGCCCGGAGTGCTCCGAGAGCATGGGCGCCACGATGTCCTCGGTGGTACCGGGGAACGTCGTGGACTCCAGCACGACGAGCGTGCCCGGCTGGAGGTTGCGGCCCACCGTGACGACGGCGCTGCGCACCGCGGTGAGGTCAGGCCCACCGTCCGCCCCCAGCGGGGTGGGAACGCAGATGACGACCGCCCGGGCGCGGCGCAGCAGCCGCTCGTCCGTGCCGGCAACGAAGCCTGCCGCGGTCATCTCGGCGACCTGCCGGTTGGAGATGTCGTCCACGGCCGAGCGGCCGGCGCGCAGCCCGTCGACCCGGGCCTCGTCGATGTCGAAGCCGGCCACGCGCAGGCCAGAGGCGATGGCCTCCTGGGCCAGGGGGAGGCCGACGTAGCCGAGCCCGACGACGGCAAGGTCGAACGTGGTCCTCGTGTTGGGGAGGGTGGGCGCCGGGGACGTGGCCGGGCGGGTCGTGGTGACGGTGGTCATGATCGCGCTTCTTTCGAGGTTCGGGGTTGAACTCTTCGTGCTGACACCTCTAGTATGCATGTATACACGGATACAGACAAGGGAGGTGACACAGATCATGAGCGATGGGATGCCGATGGTGACCGGTGGCGGCGCGGCAGTGCTGGCCATGACCGGAGTACAGGCCGGCCTGGGCTGGTTCGTCCTGGCCGCCGCAGGGCTGGTCCTCGCAGGCGCCGTCCTGCTCCGCGTGCGAAGCAGGCGCGCCGCACGACACGAATGACGCGACAGCATGGCCATAGCGGGCCGGCAGCCTACGGGCCGTCGGCCCGCCGACGGCCCCGCGGGCGACGCACGCCCGGGCCATAGCCCCAAAGCCCGACAGCCCGAAGCTTCTAGTCTCGTACCACACCGAGGAGGAACAATGCCGCTCGCCCCACCCCACCGACCCTTGCCGGCCACGAACGCGCTCGTCGACGGCGTATACCAAGTCATGCTGGACTCGATCGTCACCGGCGAACTCGCACCGGGCGAGGTGGTCAAGGAGTCCGAAGTCGGAGAACTCCTCGGCGTGTCTCGCACGCCGGTGCGCGAGGCGTTCCGCCGTCTGGCCGAGATCGGCATGCTCCGGATCGAGGTCAACCGCGGGAGTCGGATCGCAGACCTTGACCCCAACCACCTGAGGCAGGTAGGCGACCTGCTGGCTGAACTCGTCGGATACGCGAGCCGTCTGGCCCTCCCGCGACTGTCCGGCCAGGACATCCGCTGGCTGACCACGCTGGGCGAGGAGCAGATGCGGACCGCGCTTCAGACTCCTGAGAATTACAGACTGCACGCGATCGAGCTGCATGACTTCTTCATCGCCCGAGCGGACAACGCGGTGCTCGAGAGAGTGACGGCAGGACTGCGGCCCCACATACACCGGCTCGTGCACGCCCGGCAAGACCGCCTTGTCCGCTTGGAGCAGGCGCAGCAATTCGCTTCAATCATCGCGGCGGTCCGCGAAAACGACGCCGACCTGCTGCAAGGGATCGTCAGCGCCTACTGGCGCTACTTCACAGAACAGATGCTCGCGGCGACCTAAGCGCTCGGGCGCACCCGTGCGAGGCGCGTCGCCTCAGTCGCGCGGGGACAGGGCGTCGAGGAGCCACCGGTTCCGGGCGCGCAGGAGCCGCGTCATGTACCGGGTCAGGACGACGCGGTCCACCAGGCGGCCCAGCGGCCCGGCCGGCGACGTGAACTCGACGACGTCCGTCATCCGGGTGCCGCCGGGGACGGTCTCGAACCGGTGCTCGTGCCACCACCGGCGGAACGGGCCCGCCGCCTGCTCGTCGACGAAGCGGTGCGGCGCGTCGTGGGCGCTGATCCGCGACGTCATCCGGAACGGGACGCCGAAGTGCCGGGCCCGCCACGTGACGGTGTCGCCGGGGCCCATGACCCCGGTCGTGACGCCGCCGACCGCGCGCTCCCCCGACCGGCTCATCGACGCGGTGTGGGCGTCCACCGACAGGCTCGCCGCGAAGCACGCCTCCGCGGACGACGGGATCTCGGTGGTCAGCACGATCGTCGGCACCGGGAGATGGTAGGCCCGCTTCCTGGGCTCCCGGTCCGTCACGCCCGCGGGAGCGGGAGCCCCCGCGGCACGGCGTCCCGGCCGCCGCCGTAGGCGCGCATGGCGAGCGTCGACCGCTCGAAGAAGTCGCCGACCCGTGCGGCCGCCGCGGCCGGGACGCCCACGTCGTCGAGCGCCTGCCGGAACAGGCGGACGCACGCCGCGTCGAGGTCCGGGTGCTCCCCGTTGCCCGCGTGCATGCGCTGCACCTTCGACTCGTCCCCGTAGCCGCCCGTGTACAGCCGCGGCCCGCCCAGCGCCTCCGCCAGGTAGGCGGCGAGCCGCTCGTCGTGCTGCGGGTGCAGCGTGCCGTGCGAGAACGGGTGCGCCGCCACCGGGTCGGCCAGGGTCAGCGCGTTCCACCGCCGGCACACCGCCAGCAGCATGTCGAAGCCACCCACGTCGTCGTACAGGCTCATGCCGTCCAGTATCGCCACCCCGTGCCGGCGGCGCCCCGAGCACGCCTCAGGCGGGCTTGACCCACCGGGCCCAGTCGTCCTGGGGCCGGTACCCGAGGGCGGTCCAGGCGCGCGCCCCGAGGTCGTTCCCGGACAGCACCATCGCGTCGAACCGGCGGGCGCCGAGCGCGCGGAGCCGCTCCTCGGCCGCCTCCACCAGGCGGCGGCCGACGCCCTGCCCGCGCGTCCCGGGGTCGACGGCCAGGCGGTAGAGGTGCGCGCGCCAGCCGTCCCAGCCGGCGATCACGGTGCCGACCACCGCGCCGTCCCGATCGGCGACGAGGAGGCTGTCCGGGTCCCGGCTCAGGAGGTTCGCCACCAGCGTGGCGTCGTCGGCCGGCCGGGAGGAGTTCTCCCCGGCCACCGCCCAGAACTCGAGGATCGCGGGGACGTCGGCGCTCTCGCCGCGGCGGATGATCACCCGCGCATCATGCCCCTCCGGCCCTCAGGCGAGCGCGGCGAGGAAGCCCTGCACGCGCTGCAGGACGAGGCCCGCCGCCTGCGGGTCGTGGCTCCGCAGCGAGGAGTCGGCGAACAGGTGCGCCGTCCCGGGGTAGAGGAAGAGGTCCGCCTCGGCCACCGAGGCGGCCAGCTCGCGGGCCGCCTCCAGGTCCTCGGCGAACCACTCGTCGTCGCTGCCGCCGTGGACCTGCGCCGGGAGACCGTCGGGCCACGTGCCGAACTCGGCGACGGGCAGGCAGGCGTCGAGGAAGAGGGCCCCCACCGCGCCCGGGCGGGTCTGCGCGAGCCGCTGCGCGGGCATCACGCCCATGGAGAACCCCGCGTAGACCAGCGCGGCGGGGAGCCCGTCGACGGCCGCGGTGCCCCGGTCGAGGACGGTGTCGAACCCGATCTCCTGCGCGTGGGCGACGCCGGTCTCGACGTCGTCGAACGTGCGGCCCTCGAACAGGTCGGGGACGTGCACGGTGTGCCCCTCCGCCGCCAGGGCGTCGGCGAACGCCCGCACCCCCGCGGTGAGCCCCTGGGAGTGGTGGAACAGGACGATCTCGGCCATGACGCCTCCAATGATCCATGAACTTCGAACGTTCTAGAACGTTAGTATCGTGAGCCATGGACGGCAAGACCCCCGACTACGACCTCGAGGACCGGCGGGCGCTGACCCGCCCCGACCAGGTCCGCGCGCTCGCCCACCCGCTGCGCACCACGATCCTCGGCCTGCTCCACGAGCGTGCCGCGAGCGTCACCGAGCTCGCCACCGCGGTGGGCCGGCCGAAGAGCACCGTCGCCCACCACGTCAAGGTCCTCGCCGACGCGGGCCTCCTGACCGTGGTCCGCACGCGCCGGGTCCGCGCGATCGAGGAGGCCTTCTACGGCCGGACGGCGCGGCTGTTCCACGTCTCCCTCGAGGGGGCGGACGAGAGGGACGACGGCGGTGGCCGCCCGCTGGACTTCAACGACTTCGAGGTCGCGGCCCGCGAGTCCCGGCCCGCGTACCTCGAGGGGCAGCTGTGGGGCTTCCTGCGGCACGCCCGGATCGACGAGGCGCAGAAGCAGGAGTTCTGGCACCGCATGGCGGCGCTGGTCGAGGAGTTCGACACCCTCCCGCGCCGCGGCGACCAGGTGCACGGGTTCGCCGTCGGCGTCTACCCGGTCGCCGACTACCCGCAGCTTCCGCCGTCGTCCGACCACCGCTGAGCGCGCGGGCTACCGCGCCAGCGAGAGGTGGAGCAGCGGGTACGGCCTGCCCTCGTCGTCCACCGGGCTCCGGCCCGTGACCGTGAACCCGGCCCGCGCGTAGAAGCCGACCGCCTGGGTGTTCTGCTCGTTCACGTCGACGGTCGTCACGCCTCCCTCGTCGACCGCGTGGGCCAGGAGCGCGCTCCCCACGCCGCTCCCCCGGTCGGCCGCGTCGACGAACAGCATCTCCAGCGACGACCCGGAGACGCCCGCGAAGCCGACCACGCGGCCGGCCCGCTCGGCGACGAACAGCCGCACGTGCGGGAAGTACGCGGAAGGGAGCAGCTCCTCGATCCGCGCGCGGTCGTCGTCAGCCAGGAAGTCGTGCGTCGCGTCGACGGCGGACCGCCAGATCGCGACCAGGCGGGGGTACTCCTCCGGCCCGCGGCAGGGACGGACGGTCACGTCGTTCATGGGGTCTTCCTCGTCAGCCGGCTCCGCAGCCGTCTCGTCAGCCGTGGCCTCAAGCACGGGCGCGCTCGCGGAGGACGTGAGAGAGCGCCAGGAGCCAGCGCCACAGGTCGGGGTCCGTCATGGGGACCATCTTGTCGAGGCGCAGGTAGACGAAGGCGTCGTCGCCGGCGACCTCCAGGTTCACGTCCCGCCGGGCGAGCAGCTCGAGCAGCTCGTCGTCGACGAAGCGCCGGGCCCGTGCGGTGCTCCGGGGCAGGGTCCACATCGTGAAGTGGGCGCCTCCCGGCGCATCCAGCCCGGTCGATGCCCCGTAGGAGTGCATGGGGCGGTAGAGCCGGCGGCGCGACCCGGTCGACCGCACGTCGACGAACAGCTCCGGCGCGGACCCGAGGCCCCGGATGCGGGCGTAGTCGTAGGACCACGGCGTCGTCGACCTCACGCTCCGCGTCACGTAGTGGTAGGTGCCCGCCTCGATCCCGTCGTCCGGCCACCGCAGGACGCACTCGAGGCGCCCGTCGCTCCCCGTGCCGAGGAGGAGCCCCGCGCGCTCGGGCTCCTGCTCCACGAGCTCGAAGGTCAGCCCGTTCGCCTCGGCGAACCGCGCGACGCGGTACCGGCGCGGCGGCATCTGGGCGGCGTTCCGCGCAGCGAAGACGATCGCCCACACGCAGAACGCGAAGGTGCCGAGCAGGATCAGGCCGGCCACCAGCGCCCACCCCCACGCGGTCGGGCGTGACACGTAGCCCATCCAGAAGGCGCCCGCGAACAGCATCCCGACCGGGAGCGCGACGGCGATCACGCACCCTGCGCCCGACGCGCCGGACGGCGCACGGAGGCCGGCGCGGCGGTACAGCTCCGCCTCGAACGCCGGGACGAGCCGGCCGTCGACGGGCTCGGTCAGGGGGCGGAAGTCGATCGCGCGCCCGGCGGCGCGTTCGGGGTCGGTCACGGGGCCTCATCGGGTCGTCGGGGCGTGGCTCCACCTCGTCGCCGTGGAGAGGGGAGGATGGTATGCCGAGAGCAGCATCTCCCCCGCCGGACCGTCCGGCACCCTCCGCGAAGGAGCGAACGGACGTGACCACTCCGACGACGTCGCGCGCCCGACGACGCACCACGACGCTGGCCCTGGTCGCGGGCGGGGCGTTCCTGCTCTCCGGCTGCAACGCCCTGGCCGACGAGATCTCCGGCAAGAGGGGCGACGCGCCGCCCGAGGACGCCGTCGCCGCCGCCGTGGACGCCGCGCTCACCGAGGCCGTCGAGGTCACCGCGACATCCCGCAAGAACGGCTTCGCCCAGCAGATGACCGTGACCGTGGAGCAACCCGGCCAGGCCGTGGACGCGGAAGCCCTGCGCACGGTGGTCGGCGCCGTGTGCTCGTCGATCCGCCTGACCGATGACGTCGAGCTCGAGTTCTCCGTCGCCGAGACCGGCGAGGCCGTCCCGTTCGAGAACGCGTGGGACGACGCCTACCCGGAGCTCACCCCGTTCTGGACGGACACCCCGTCGGCCGTCGTCGCGGTGGACGACCTCTGCGAGGGCTGACGCGGTCAGTCGGGCCACGTCCAGGACACGTCGGCGGCGGCACGGTCCCGCAGCATCCGACGACGTCGGGACTGCGCGCGGTTCGTGCTGCCCACCAGGGGCTCCTCGCCCGCGTCGCCGGGCCGCGCCAGGGCCTGCGCCAGGGCCTGCGCCAGCGGCAGGATCGCGAAGGCCCCCCGGTCGACGACCGGGACCCAGAGCCCCGACCACGCCGGTGCACACTTGCCGCGGTGCTCCCGGATCGCGTGCTCGATCGCCGCGCCGGTGGCCAGCGCCTCGTCGAGCTGCTCGCCGAGCCGTGCCTCGTCGTTCACGCGCCGCCGCCGGCCCAGTCGCGCCGCAGCAGTCCGTACACCCACGAGTCGGACACGACGCCGTCCACGACGCAGTCCTCGCGCAGAGTGCCCTCGTGGACGAAGCCGAGCTTCTCGAGCACCCTGGCGGACGCCGCGTTGCGCGTGTCGGCCTCGGCCTGGACCCGGTTGAGGTCGAGGGCGTCGTAGGCCCACCCGAGCAGCGCGCGGCCCGCCTCCGTCGCGTAGCCGTGCCCCCACGAGGCCTGGGTGAAGCAGTAGCCCAGGGAGGCGCTCCGGAACCCCGGGTCCCAGTCGTTGAAGGTGCACCAGCCGAGGAACGCCCGGTCAGCGCTGCGCTCGACGGCGACCCGCGCGCCGCTGCCCTCCTCCGCCATCCGCCGGCACCGGTCGAGGAAGCTGTCGACCCGCGACCGGTCGCGCCACGGCGGCGAGTCCCAGTAGCGCAGCACGAACGCGTCGCTCTGCAGCGCGAACAGGTCGTCGCCGTCCGCGGGCGTGAACGGACGCAGCGTCAGTCGCTCGGTCTCCAGGACCGGGGTCGGCAGGGTCATGCCCGGCATCGTCGCACCTCGGCGCAACGGAATTCGGGGGCCGGACGCGCGCCGCCCGGCTGGTACCTGGAACCGCGTCGTCGCTGCGGAGTAGCGTCCTGCCCAGGTGTCCGACGACGACGACGGGACGAGCGACGATGAGCCACTACATCATCTACTTCAACCAGCAGTGGGTGGGCGACCACAGCCCGGAGTGGTTCGCCGGGCGCGGGCCGCTCGCCAACGCCGTCGTGGACGACATGAAGGACGCCGGCATCCTCGTGTTCGCCGCCGGCGTGGACGAGGACGACGACCGCGCCTTCACCGCCGACGCGACCGGCGGCACGCCGGTGGTCACCCCCGGGTCGTTCGCCCCGACGGAGCAGCGCATCGGCGGCCTGACGATCATCGACGTCGCCGGCGACGACGACGCGAAGGCGTGGGCGGGCAGGGTCGCCGAGGCCTGCGGCTGGCCGCAGGAGGTCCGCCGGGTCGAGTGACCGGGCCGCGCCGCTCGGCAGGGTCGCGCGTGCGTCAGCGGGCCGTGTCCCATCCCACGTCGGCCAGGACCCTCTCCAACGCCTCCTGCGCGCTGACCGTGGCGTCGAGGACGACCTCGTCGAGCGCTGCGACGCGGTCGTCGTCGCGGTACCAGGAGGCGACGTCGGCCTCCGAGACCTCGGCCGTCAGGGCCTTGGTGCGGTGCCGCCGCAGCGTCTCCTCCAGCTCGAGCCCGTAGTAGTAGCAGCGGGTCACCCCCCGGTGCTCGCTCCGGAGCCGAGCGAGCATCTCTCCGTAGCTCTCGGAGTGCAGGATGCCCTCGATCACCACGTCCAGCCCGTGATCGAGCGCGAAGCGCGCCGACAGGTCGATGTAGGGCACGCTCAACGCCCCCGGACGGTCGCGGACGTGCAGGATCTCCCGCCGCAGCACGTCGTGGCAGATGATCGCCACGCCCCGGGGGCGAGCGGCACGGATCGCCCGCGCCAGCTGGGACTTCCCGCTTCCCGAGTTCCCACGGACGACGATCAGGCGGGAGCGCTCGGACCCTGTCACGTGCTTCGCCCGCCCCGTCGCGCGGCACCGCCCACCAGCGGCGAGCGGCGGGCGGTCCGCGGCTCGTTCAGCAGGCCCGGCGCCCTGGGCAGCGGAAGCTCGGTCCGCCGGACCAGCTCGATCCGTGGCGTCGCAGGCATCGACAGGCACCCCTCCGTGTGTCGTGGAAGACGCCCCGATCGGCGCACGGCCGAGGCGCCGACCCGGGACGACGTCGTGGAGCGGACTCCACCACATGCCCGCGCCGAGGGCCAGTGCCATGGCGATCGTTGCCTTGTTGACCCACGGGTCATTAATATTGACCGCATGGTCAACAGTCCGGCTCCGTACGTCTCGCCGTGGATCGCACGTCTGGTCGCCGTGTACGTCGCGGCCGTCGTCGCCACCCTCCTCGCGCTCGTGGCCCTCGCGTTCCTCGCACCCGCGCTGGCGACCGACGAGGCGTGGGGGCACGCCGCGGTCGTCGCCGTCTTCGCGGTGCTCCTCCCGCTGCGCACGCGGGCAGCGACCCGGGGGGACGCCCGCGCCTACGGTGCGGTCGGGATCATCGCCGCGGTGCTGGTGGCCGTGAACGTCGTCGAGGCGCTCGTCCCGGGTTTCGTCCCGCCGTGGACGAGCGTCGAGATGCTCGTCGTCGCCGGGCTCATGGCCGTGATCGTCGCGCTCGTCTGGCGCGGTCGAGCAGGCCGGCGCGCAGCATGACCGGGCGAAAGCGGCTCAGCGCGGACGAGCGTCGCGACCAGCTGATGGCCGCGACCGTCCGCGTCCTGGCCGACCGAGGGTTTCGAGCGGCGACCGCCGGCGAGATCGCCCGCGTCGCGGGCGTCTCCAAGGGCCTCCTGTGGCACTACTTCACCGACCTCGACGACCTGTTCGCGACGACGACGCGCTACGCCCTGACGTCGCTCACCAGCGCGGCCGCGACGATGCTCGACCTCGACGCGCCCGCGCC
Source organism: Isoptericola sp. NPDC057559 (assembly GCF_042801555.1). Classification (NCBI taxonomy): domain Bacteria; kingdom Bacillati; phylum Actinomycetota; class Actinomycetes; order Micrococcales; family Promicromonosporaceae; genus Isoptericola; species Isoptericola sp. NPDC057559. Next base: position 150,374 of record NZ_JBHVFQ010000005.1, on the reverse strand, counting down.
GACGGTGATCCGGTCGGCGATCCACGCGACCACCGAGCTCAGGCTCACCCACGAGGCCGAGCGACGAGCGATCCAGGAGATCGTGCTCAACCTCCGCACCGCCACCGGCGAACCCGCGATCGGCCCGGGCTACCTCGAGGACATGCTCGCAGCCCAGGAGGCGATCTTCCGTCGGGGCCAGTCCGAGGGCGACTTCCGGGGTGACCTCGACCCGCGCGTCCTCGCCGTGACCTACCAGGGGATGGTCGACGGCATGCTCGACTACCTGGACGCGCACCCCGACGCCGATGCGGACCGCCACGCCGAGAACGTCGCCGAGGTCTTCCTCGGAGGCGCAGGGGCGGCACGCACCGACGACTGACGGGCCGTCCGCGGGACCGCGGCGGCCCGCCTGAGGCAGAGCTGGGCGTCGGACGGAACGCGCCTAGACGTTGAAGCGGAACTCCACGACGTCGCCGTCCTGCATGACGTAGTCCTTGCCCTCGACGCGCGCCTTGCCGGCGGAGCGGGCGGCCTGCACGGAGCCGGCCTCGACGAGGTCCTCGAACGAGATGACCTCGGCCTTGATGAAGCCGCGCTCGAAGTCGGTGTGGATGACGCCGGCGGCCTGCGGGGCGGTCCAGCCCTTGCGGATCGTCCAGGCGCGCGACTCCTTGGGCCCGGCCGTGAGGTACGTCTGCAGGCCGAGCGTGTGGAAGCCGACGCGGGCGAGCTGGTCGAGGCCCGCCTCCTCCTGGCCGGAGTCGGCGAGCATCTCCTTGGCGTCCTCCGGCTCGAGCTCGACGAGCTCGGACTCGAACTTCGCGTCGAGGAAGACGGCGTCCGCGGGGGCGACGAGGTCGCGCAGGCGCTGCTGCATCCCCTTGTCGGCGAGGCCGGCCTCGTCGGTGTTGAACACGTAGATGAACGGCTTGGCCGTGAGCAGCTGCAGCGACGCGACGTCGGCGAGGTCCAGGCCCTCGGCCTTCGCGCCCTGGAAGAGCGTGGTGCCCGACTCGAGGATCTTCTGCGCGGTGGTGGCGGCCGCGAACAGCGCGGCGTCGCCCCGCTTGATCTTGACCTCCTTCTCCATCCGCGGCAGCGCCTTCTCCAGCGTCTGGAGGTCGGCGAGGATCAGCTCGGTGGAGATGGTCTCGATGTCGCCCTCGGCGTCGACGGACCCCTCGACGCGGACGACGTCGCCGTCGTCGAACACGCGGGTGACCTGGCAGATCGCGTCCGCCTCGCGGATGTTCGCGAGGAACTTGTTGCCCAGCCCCTCGCCCTCGGAGGCGCCCTTGACGATGCCCGCGATGTCGACGAACGACACCGTGGCGGGCAGGGTGCGCTCGCTGCCGAAGATCTCGGCGAGGGTGTCGAGCCGGGGGTCGGGCAGCGGGACCACGCCGACGTTGGGCTCGATCGTCGCGAACGGGTAGTTCGCGGCGAGCACCTGGTTGCGGGTCAGTGCGTTGAAGAGCGTGGACTTGCCGACGTTGGGCAGGCCGACGATGCCGATGGTGAGTGCCACGTCGGGAGAGTCTACGTGGCGCCCCTAGGGGGCCTCCCCCCGGGCGCGCTCCTCGAGCGTCGCCAGGTCCCGCTCCACGAACTGCAGGTGCGCCCAGTGCTCGCGCGCGACGACGCCCAGGCTCTCGTGCACCGCGCGGGTGAGGCCGTCGGGGTACCAGGGCGGGAGCCGCGGGGCGTCGACCGTGACGTCGGTGCCGGCGAGCGCGTCGTAGAGGGCGTGCACCTGGGCGATGCGGTCGGCGTGCGCGGCGAGGGTCTCCGCCAGCGACGGCGTGGCCTCGAGGTCGACGCCGAGGGCGGCCACCTCGGGCTCGTACTCGGTGAACGGCAGCCCCGCGTACCAGAAGGGGTCGTCGATCCCCTGGAGCCCGAACCGCACCCAGCCGTCCATGGCGAACACCAGGTGCCGCAGCGTCTGCACCGTCGACCACTCGCCGTCGACCGACGTGTCGACCGCCCGGGGCCCGAGGGCGGCGGCACGCGCCAGGTGCTCGTCCCACCGGCGGAGCGCGGCGTCCAGCGACGCGCGCTGCTCGGCGAGGTCCGCCGAGCGCGCCTGCTCGCGGCCCGGGTTCCGGCGGTTCAGCTCGGCCTCGACGAGCGGCGCGACGTCGACACCGTTGACGCGCAGCCCCGTGATCTCGCCGTCGATGTCCGCGTCCGTGAGGTCGACGCCGCGCATCACCGCCCCGGGCAGGAAGCTCTGGTCGAGCCGCACGCCGTCGAGCCGGACCAGCCGGAACGCCGCGCCCGTCATGTCGGCCTCGACGAACCGCGCGCCCCGCAGCTCGTCGTCCGGCCCGAACCGTGCCTCCGCAGGTGCCATGCGCCGACCGTAGGCGCGGGCACCGACACGCGGCCGGGCGGGGCGGGTCAGACGACGACGTCCTGGTGCCAGGACTCCGTCACGTACCGGGTGCGCCAGCCCCAGCTCTCGTAGAGCGACGCGGCGCCGGTCGGGCTGTCGGCGTCGACCTCGAGCCCCACCCGGTCGCGACCGCGCGCCGCCGCGTCGCGGATGACCGCGAACAGCAGCGCCGTCGCGACCCCACGGCCGCGGGCGCGGCGGTCCGCGCCGAGGTACTCGACGTAGCTGCCCTCCTTGCCGGACGCGCCCGAGGGCAGGACCGCCCCGACGAGCGCGCCCATCGGCTCCGGCTCCGCGTCGGGGCGCTCCGGGTCGGCCACGAGGGCGAGCCACCAGTGGTCCCAGCGGTGGCCCGGGTCGGCGCGCAGCCGCACCAGGAACTCGCCGAAGCTCTCGCGGTAGGAGTTGAAGTGGTCCTCGAACGCGCTCTCGAGCACGCGGTGCACGGTCTGCAGGTCCTCGGCCACGGGCAGGCCGTCCTCGTGGGTCGCCACCTGGCGCACCATGACTCCCGGGCGAGGGTCGGGCAGCACGCCGCGCAGGGCCTCCTCGGGCACGACGGGGCGGGACATCTGCAGCCAGGACCGCGCCTGCGCGTACCCCGCCGCGGCCAGCCACTCCCGCTGCCGCTCGTCCCCGGCGAACGCGCCCGCGTCGAGCTGCGTGCGGTCCAGCCCGCGCAGGGCCGCGAGCTCGCGGCCCTGCTGCGCCGCCCACCCGTACCCCGCCGCGGCGAGCTCGTCGGCCCCCTCGGCGGCGCGGTCGACGTCCACGCTCACGACCACGCGGCCCGCGGCCCGGTCGTGGGCCGTCGCCCAGGCCCGGATCTCACCGCCCGGGTCGCGCACCACGACCTGGCGGCGCGTCCACGACATCGGGCCCGCCACCTCGGCGGCGAGGGCGTCCTGGTTCACGACCGACGAGCCCGTGAAGGGCGCCGCGACCACCCCGCGGAGCTCGCCCAGGCGTGGCAGGTCGCCGAGCTCGGGGGCCGACGCGGTCCAGCGCGCGGGCAGGGGCAGGTGCTCGGGGTTCAGGGACGTCACGTCCCCCATTGTCGCAAAGCCCGCTTGGGCAGCCCATGACCCCCCGCCCAGGAACCTCCCGGGCGGGGTGGCCGGTTCGTCAGCCGAAGGCCATGACCTGCTGCAGCAGCTCGGGCAGCCGGCGGTCGTAGGTGCGGGCCCCCCAGCGCACGCCGAGCAGCAGCGCGACGACGCCCGTGACCAGCCCGACGCCCAGCGCGCCCCACCCGAGCGCGGCCTGCGGCATCAGCACGGCGGGCAGCGTCAGCGCGAGCGTCGGGACGCTCACCGCGAGCACGACGAGCATCGCCACCATCTGGGCGACCATCGTCGCCATCGTCGCCCCCTGCGGCGACTTGAACGGGCTCTCCCCGGGCTTCGGCACGGGGTAGACCATGCGCGCCGACACGGCGCTCGAGATCCCCAGCGACGCCCCCAGGACGCCGCAGGTGAGCCCGAGCATCGCGGGCAGGGCGTCCCACCGCCCGGCCACGCCGCAGCCGATGACGGCGAACGCCAGGCACAGCGGCAGGCCCGCGACGAGCACGGGCAGCACCCGGCCCCACCGGTCGGCGCGGCCCTTCGTGCCCGTCGCGACGTGCAGGGCGAACGCCGTGTTGTCGTAGCCGACGTCGTTCGAGATGCCGAAGCCGAGCAGCCACGCCGCCAGGGGCGCCATGACGAGCAGGAGGCCGCCCCCGCCCCCGTTGGTGACGCCGACGGCGAGGAGCACCAGCGGCAGCAGCGGCACCATCGCGACGGACGCCGCGTACCGGGGGTCGCGCAGCCAGTAGGTCGCGGCCCGCGCGGCGACGGCCCCGGTGGGCGTCGCGGGGAGCCGCCCGAACCAGCCGAGGCCCTTCGCGGCCGCGGCCGCTCCCCCGCCCCGCGGCGTCACGAGCTCGCGCGCGAGCGCCCGGTCCCACACGACCCACGCGAGCGCGAGCGTGCCGGCGGAGATGAGCAGGCGCGCCAGGAACAGGCCCCACGCGCCGTCGTGCACCGCGGACGGCAGGGCCCACGGCGCGCCGAGCGGCGTCCAGCCCACCACCTGCGCCAGGGGCGTCAGGACGGCGTCGACCGCGCCCGTCCCGGAGCCGTCGACGGTGACCTCGACGCCGTTCGCGACCCACCCGAAGGCCGGGCCGATCAGCAGGATCGGCACGACCGCCACGACCATCAGCACCTCGCGGTAGCGGCGCGAGTCCAGCAGCGGCGCCAGCGCCGTCGTCGTCGCGCGCGAGCCCACCACGCACAGCGCCGTCGCGAGCACGCCTCCGACGAGCCCGGCCGCCAGGGCCGCGGGGTCGCGCCACCAGGCGAACGAGACGCCGAGCGCACCGAGCGTCGTCACCGCGGCCGGGATCGACACGAGGCCGGCCAGGGCGAGCCCGACCAGCATCGTGCGCCGCGGGATCGCGAACGTGACGAAGCGGCGCGGGTCGAGGGTGGCGTCCACGCCGAACGCGAAGACCGGCACGAGCCACCACGCCAGGACCACGAGCGCGCCCGCCACCGTGATCACCCGGCCGGTGAGCCCGGGGTCGGCCGTGCCGCCCGCGACGGCGGCGACCACCACGAGCACCAGGACCAGGAGGCCGTAGAGGGACCCGACGACGAGCCCGATCGTCTGCCACACGCTCCGGCGGAACGTGTTGGCCAGCAGGGTCAGCTTGAGGCGGACGAGCTGCGCAACCACGCCAGTCCCTCCGACTCCCGGCGGCCGCCCACGAGGTCCACGAAGCGGTCCTCGAGGCTCTGCTCGCCCCGCACGTCGTCGACGGTCCCCGCCGCGAGCACGTGCCCTCCCGCGATGATCGCCACGTGCGAGCACATCCGCTGCACCAGGTCCATGACGTGGCTCGAGACCACGACCGTCCCGCCGTCGTGCACGTAGGCGTGCAGGATGTCGCGGATGTTCGCCGCGCTCACCGGGTCCACGGCCTCGAACGGCTCGTCGAGGACGAGCACGCGCGGGGCGTGGATCATCGCGGAGGCGAGGCCGATCTTCTTGGTCATGCCCGCGGAGTAGTCGACGACGAACGTGTCGCGGTCGCCCGTCAGGTCCATCGCCTGCAGCAGGTCCTCGGTGCGCTGGGCGACCGTGTCCCGGTCGAGCCCGCGCAGCAGGCCGGCGTAGGTGAGCAGCTGCGCGCCGGTGAGCCGGTCGAACAGGCGGACGCCGTCGGGCAGCACGCCGAGCTGCGCCTTGGCCTCGTCCGGGCGCGCCCACAGGTCGGTGCCGTGCACGTGCACCGTGCCGAAGTCGGGGCGCAGCAGCCCGGTGGCCATGGACAGGGACGTCGTCTTGCCCGCGCCGTTGGGGCCGACGAGTCCGAAGAAGGAGCCGCTCGGCACGTCGAGGTCGACGCCCGCGACGGCGACCTTCTGGCCGAACCGCTTCCACAGCCCGCGCAGGCTGAGGGCGGCGCCGAGGTCGGGCGGGACAGGGGCGGGGGCGGCGGGCGGCGGCCCGGTCTGGTCGCTCACGGGTCAACCGTAGTGCTCCGGGCACGCTCGCGGCGCGGGCCGGCGGCGCGGGTCCGACTCGGCGGGATCGTCGCGTGGGCGCTCGGCCGTGTCGGTGCGGCATGACACGGTGTGCCCATGACGACGCCCCTCGCCCTGCTCCTGATCGCCGGCGCCCTCGTGGTGGGTGCGCTGCTGGGATGGATGGGGCACGCGAACCGTGCGGCCAAGGCGGGCCGGTCGCAGGAGATGCAGCGGGTCCAGCAGCACGGCGAGCTCGAGACCCTGCGACGCGACGCCGCCGAGCTGCGCAGCCGCCTGTCGCAGGCGGGCGACGAGACCGCACGCCGCCTCGCGGAGCAGCGCGAGCTCGCCGACCGCGACCTCGACCGGGCCCGCGACGAGGCGGACCGGCGCGTCGTGGAGACCCGCGAGCAGGCCGACCGCCTGCTGGTCCAGGTGCGCGAGGACCTCGAGCGGCAGCTCGCGGAGGCGAAGGGCGACCAGGAGGCGGCCGCGCAGCGGTTCCGCGCGCTGGCCAACGACGCGCTCGCCGCCAACCAGAAGCAGTTCCTCGACCTCGCGGACGAGCGCCTGCAGCGCAGCACGCAGAAGAACGACGAGACGCTCGCCCAGCGCGAGCAGGCCATCCGCGCCCTGCTCGACCCGATGAGCAAGACGCTCGACAAGGTCAACGCCCGGGTCGACACCGCCGAGCAGGCACGCCTCCAGGGACACACCGCCCTCACGGAGCAGCTGCGACAGCTCGAGACGGTGAACTCCCAACTGCGCGTCGGCACCAGCGACCTCGTCTCGGCGCTGCGCTCCAACCAGACCCGCGGCGTGTGGGGCGAGCTGCAGCTCAAGCGCGTCGTCGAGGCGGCCGGGATGATGGACCACGTCGACTTCGAGGCGCAGGTGCACCGCACGACGGCCGAGGGCGAGACCCTCATCCCCGACCTGGTCGTCAGCCTGGCGGGCGGCAAGACGATCGTGGTCGACGCGAAGGTGCCGCTCAGCGCGTACCTGCGCGCCCAGCAGGCCGAGGGCTCCGCCGAGGGGGACAGGGAGCTCGACGCCCACGCCAAGGACCTCGCCAAGCACGTGGACGTGCTGGCCGACAAGGCCTACTGGTCGCAGTTCGACGCCGCCCCCGAGTTCGTGGTCCTGTTCGTCCCGGCCGAGCCGATCCTCGCCGCGGCCGTCGAGCGCCGGCCCGACCTCCTCGAGACCGCCATCCGCAAGCGCGTGCTGGTCGCGACCCCGATGACGCTCGTCGCGATGCTGCGCACCGTGGCGTACGCGTGGCAGCAGGACGCCATCGCCGAGGACGCCCAGAAGGTGCTGCAGACGGGCAAGGAGCTGTACGCCCGCATCGTCACGATGACCAAGAGCATCACCAAGCTCGGCCAGTCGATGACCACCGCCACCAAGCACTACAACGCGTTCGTCGGGTCGCTCGAGACCCGCGTGCTGCCGCAGGCCCGCCGCATGGTCGAGCTCAAGGTGGTGGACGCCGGCCAGTCCCTCGAGCCGCTGAAGGCGGTCGAGGACACCACGCGCGCGGTCACCAAGCCGGAGCTGCTCGCCGTCGAGGAGGGCCTGGTCGTCGACCTCGGCATCCTCGGGGTCGAGGCCGGCCGGGACGACTCGGTCGAGTCCCTCGTCGACGCCGCGCAGCGCGACCTCGAGCGCGCCGCGGACCCGGACGACAAGGGCGAGTCGGCCGCCGGCTGAGCCCGTCGCCCGTCGTCGGGCGGGCCGCCCGCCCGGCCGACGTCAGGCGGGCTCGACCGGCAGCGCGGTACGTGCGCCGCGGCGGGGCCGCTTCTCCTCCTGGCCCGCGGCCTTGAGCCCGCGCGCCAGCTCGCGCGGCAGGGAGAACATCAGGTCCTCCGTCGCGGTGCGCACCTCCTCGACGTCGGCGAAGCCGTGCGCGTCGAGGTGCGCGATGACGTCCTGCACGAGGATCTCCGGCACCGACGCGCCCGAGGTGACGCCCACGGTCGCCGCGCCGTCGAGCCAGGCGTCCTCGATCTCGGTGGCCCGGTCCACGCGGTACGCGGTGCGCGCGCCGGCCTGGAGCGCCACCTCGACGAGGCGGACCGAGTTCGACGAGTTCGCGGAGCCGACGACGATCACGACGTCGCACTCCGGCGACAGCTTCTTCACCGCGACCTGGCGGTTCTGCGTGGCGTAGCAGATGTCGTCGCTGGGCGGGTCCTGCATCTCCGGGAACCGGTCGCGCAGGCGCCGCACGGTCTCCATCGTCTCGTCCACGGACAGCGTGGTCTGCGAGATCCAGACGACCTTGTGCGGGTCGCGGACCTGCACCTGGTCGACCTCGTCCGGGGAGTTCACGACCTGCACGTGGTCGGGCGCCTCGCCCGCCGTGCCCTCGACCTCCTCGTGGCCGGTGTGGCCGATGAGGAGGATGTCGTAGTCGTCCTTCGCGAAGCGGACGGCCTCCTTGTGCACCTTGGTCACCAGCGGGCACGTGGCGTCGATGGTGTCGAGGCCGCGCGCGGCGGCCGACTCGCGCACCGCGGGCGAGACCCCGTGCGCCGAGAACACGAGCCGGGCGCCCTCGGGCACCTCGTCCGTCTCGTTGACGAAGATCGCGCCCCGGTCGCGCAGCGTCTCCACGACGTGCTTGTTGTGCACGATCTCCTTGCGCACGTACACCGGGGCGCCATAGGTCTCGAGGGCCTTCTCCACCGCCACGACCGCGCGGTCGACCCCCGCGCAGTAGCCGCGCGGCGCGGCCAGCAGCACGCGCTTGGTCGACGTCGGGACGGAAGGGGCCGGAACGGTCGCAGTCACGCGGCCAGTCTAGGTGCGGGGGTGTGGACGTCCTGTGACGGGCGGCGGGGGTGGCCGTCGGGGGCGTGGGGCATGCTGGACGCCGTGCCTGACGAGTCCCCGCCGGAAGCCCAGCCGCTGCCCCTGCCCGAGCTCGCCCGCGAGACGACGGCGGAGCGCCCGTGGCCCGTGCGCCTGCTGTCCGCGAAGATCCGGGACTACGTCGCGAAGATGTCGTTGGTCTGGGTCGAGGGCCAGGTCGTGGAGCACACCTACCGGCCCCGGGCCGGCGTGCAGTTCGTCACGCTGCGCGACACCGACGTCGAGGCGTCCCTGCCGGTGCACATGCTGACGCGCGTCTTCGACGGCCTCCACCACAAGCCCGAGGTGGGCGACCACGTCGTGGTGCAGGCCAAGCCGGAGTTCTGGGTCAAGACGGGCCGGATGTCGATGCGTGCCACCGCCGTGCGGCAGGTGGGCGTCGGCGAGCTGCTCGCCCGCATCGACCAGCTGCGCCGGGTGCTCGCCGCGGAGGGCCTGTTCGACCTCGACCGCAAGCGCCCGCTGCCGTTCCTCCCCGCGGTCGTCGGCCTGGTGTGCGGGCGGGAGTCCAAGGCCGAGCACGACGTCGTCGTCAACGCGCGGGCCCGCTGGCCCCAGGTGCGGTTCGAGATCCGCGAGGTCGCCGTGCAGGGCGTCGACGCCGTGCGCGAGGTGAGCGCCGCCCTCGCCGACCTCGACGCGCGCCCGGAGGTCGAGGTGATCGTCGTGGCGCGCGGCGGCGGGTCCGTCGAGGACCTGCTCCCCTTCAGCAACGAGGCCCTCGTCCGCGCGGCGGCGGCGTGCACGACGCCGCTGGTCAGCGCCATCGGCCACGAGACGGACGCGCCTCTCCTGGACCTCGTCGCCGACCACCGCGCGTCCACCCCGACCGACGCCGCGAAGCGGGTGGTGCCCGACGTCGCCGAGGAGCGGCAGCGCCTCGACCAGGCGCGCCGCCGGATGCGCGCCGCGGTCACCGCGCGCGTCGAGCGGGAGCAGCACGGCCTCGACGCGCTCCGGTCGCGGCCGTCGCTCGCGCACCCGCAGACGACGGTCGACGCCCGCGAGCGCGAGCTCGCCCAGCACGTGCGCCACGCACGCCACCTGCTCGACGCCGCGCTGCTGCGCGCGTCGGGCGAGATCGGCCGGCTGGCGGCCCAGGTGCGTGCCCTCTCCCCCGAGTCGACGCTGGCCCGCGGCTACGCGGTCGTGCAGCGCGCCGACGGGCACGTCGTCCGCGCGGCCCGCGACGTCTCCCCCGGCGACGCCGTGCACGTGCGGGTCGCCGAGGGGGCGCTGGACGCGGCGGTCACGGCGACGTCTCCCGCGCCGCGCGGCTGAGGCGCGTCGCCAGCCGGCCGAACGCGGCGGCCAGCTCGGCGCCCTCGAGCACCTCGACGTCCATCCCGAGCTGGGTGACCCAGAGCGCGAGCTGGTCGGGGTCGTCGCTGCCCACCTCCAGGCGGCAGGTCCGCGGCCCGAGCACCTCGACCTCGAGCGGCGAGCCGATCCTCGCCACGACCTCCTCGGCGGGCGCGTGGACGAGGATCCGGGCGCGGTACCGCCAGGTCGCCCGCCCCACCCGGGCCACGACGTACCGCTGCACGGCGTCCTCGGGGACGGCCCGCGGCCGGAACCGCGCGCCGGTGGGCGGGCGTGGGGTGATCCGGTCCACCCGGAAGACCCGCCAGTCCGCGCGGTCGAGGTCCCAGGCGAGCAGGTACCAGCGCGATCCCCAGCGCACGACGCGGTGCGGCTCCGTGTGCCGGGTCGTCTCGGCGCCGCCGTGCGCGGTGTAGCCGAAGCGGAGCCGCTCGTGCGCCCGGATCGCGGCGGCGACGGCGCCGAGCACCTCGAGGTCCGGGGGCGGGTCCGTCCCCGGCACCACGCTGGTGGCCTCGCGGACCGCCTCGACGCGGCGCCGCAGCCGGGAGGGCATGACCTGCTCGAGCTTCGCCAGCGCGGTGAGGAACGTCTCCCCGCCGCCCGCGCCCGTGCTGGCCGCGACGCCGAGCCCTACGGCGACGGCGACCGCCTCGTCGTCGTCGAGCACCAGCGGCGGCATCGCCGTCCCGGCGGCCAGGCGGTAGCCGCCGGCGACCCCGGGACGGGCCTCGACCGGGTAGCCGAGCGACCGCAGCTTGCCGACGTCGGTGCGCACGGTGCGGGTGCTGACCGCGAGCCGGTCGGCGAGCTCGCCGCTGGTCCAGTCCCGCCGCAGCTGCAGCAGGGACAGGAGCTGGAGCAGTCGGGCCGAGGTCTCGAGCACCCTCGGAGTTTCTCACCGATCGCGGAAGCAAGTCTTCCGCGTTTCCTGGGAGCGTGGAGCCATGACCACGAACAGCGCGGACACCGCCCTCGTCCCCTTCCGCATCGACGTGCCGCAGGCCGATCTCGACGACCTGCGCGACCGGCTGGCGCGCACCCGCTGGCCCCTGCCCGTGCCCGGCCGCGACGACCGCACGGACTTCAGCCGCGGCATCCCCCTGCCGTACCTGCGCGAGCTCGCCGAGTACTGGCGCGACGGGTTCGACTGGCGCGCGCAGGAGGCCGCGCTCAACTCCGACGAGCAGCTCACGACCGTCGTGGACGGGCAGACCTTCCACGTGCTGCACGTCCGCTCGGCGAACCCGGACGCGATCCCCCTGCTGCTGTGCCACGGGTGGCCGGGGTCGTTCGTCGAGTACCAGCGGCTGGTCCCGCTGCTCACGGACGCGTTCCACGTGGTCGTGCCGTCGCTGCCCGGGTTCGGGTACTCGACGCCGCTGTCGGGCACCGGCTGGGAGGTGGCGCGGACCACCGAGGCGTACGCGGAGATCATGACGCGGCTCGGCTACGACCGGTTCGCGGTGCACGGCACCGACATCGGCGCCGGCACCACCGGCCGCCTGGCCGCGCTGTACCCGCAGCGCGTGATCGGCACGCACGTCGGGAGCGACGGCCGGTCGCTCGGGATGGTCGGCGACCAGTACCCGATGCCCGACGGGCTCTCGGCCGAGGAGGTCGCGCAGATCGAGGCGGTGCGCGCGGCCGACGCCGCCGAGCACGGCTACTTCGAGATGCAGAACCACCGCCCGGACACGATCGGGCCGGCCCTCACCGACTCGCCCGTCGGCCAGCTCGCGTGGATCGCCGAGAAGTTCCAGACGTGGACGAACCCGACCCGCCGCACGCCGGACGAGTCCGTCGACCGCGACCAGCTCCTGACGAACGTGTCGCTGTACTGGTTCACCCGCAGCGGCGCGTCCAGCGCGCAGCTCTACTACGAGGCGACGCACTCCGGCCTGGACTGGCTCTCCGCCGCGGAGGTGCCCTCCGCCTGGTCGGTCTTCGACACCCATCCCCTGATGGCGAAGGTCTTCAACGCCTGGGGCGGGATCGACCAGTGGGTGGAGCACCCCGAGGGCGGGCACTTCCCCGCGATGGAGGAGCCCGAGCTGCTGGCGGCGGACCTGCGCGCCTTCCTCAGCGGCCGGTCGTGACCGGCGGGGCGGGTGCCGCCTCGGGCGCCCGCCCGTAGTCGCCGACGTGCCGGGTGAGGAACGCGCCGACCGGGCCGCGCTGGACCAGCCGCATCACGCCGGTCATGGCCGCGATGCCGAGCCGCGTGCGCGGCGCGAACGACCGGACCCGGCCGGGGTACATGGCCTGCGCCCGCTCGACCACGGGCCGCATCGCGGCCTCGTACCCGGCGAGCGCCCCGCCCACGTCCGCCGGGACCTCCCGCCCGAGCGCGTCCGCGAGCGTGGCGGCGCCCCGGAGCGCGAGCGCGGTGCCGAGGCCGCTCAAGGGGCTCGCGCACCAGGCGCTGTCCCCCAGGAGCACGACGCGGCCCCGGGACCACGTGCCGGCGTGGACCTGGTCGTAGGTGTCGAGCGCGAGGTCGTCGGCCACGCGCGCGGCCGCCAGGAGCTCCGCCGTGCGCCAGCCCTCCCCCGCGAAGGTCCGCTCGAGCAGGGCGAGCCGCGCCTCGGTGTCGCCGCGTGGTGGCAGGGAGGTGGCGGGGAACGTGAAGCCGACCTCCTGCTCGCCGGCGTGCCCGGGCCGCGCCTCGACGACCCGGGACCCCGGCAGGTTGAGCATGAGGAACCACCCGTCGAGGGGCGGGGTCGGCGGGGTCGTCCGTGCCTCGCGCAGCGTGAACCACGCGTGCGCCAGCCCCAGCGGACGCCGGAAGGCCTCCTCCGGCCCGAAGGCGAGGCGCCGGACGACCGAGTGCGCGCCGTCCGCCCCGACCACGAGGTCGTAGTCCTCCGGAGCGTGCCGTCGGAACTCGGCCCGCACGCCGTGGCCGGTCCCGGTCAGCCCGGTCACGGTGTCGGCGAACCGGTGCCGCGTGCGCGGGCCGGTCGCGTCGTGCAGCAACCGGGCCAGGTCGGCGCGCAGCAGCTCGTCCGTCGAGACGAAGCCCGCCCCGCCGAAGGCCTCGACGGGCATCTCGGCGCGCCGCCTCCCCCGCTCGTCGATCCACGCGAGGCCGCGCTGCTCGATCGTGGCCGCGAGCGCCGCGTCGAGGAGCCCGAGCCGGGCGAGCACGTCCCGGCTGTCCCCGCGCAGGTCGACCGTCTGCCCGCCGGACCGCAGGCCGGGCGCGATCTCCACGACGGTCACCTGCCACCCTGCCCTGTCGAGCAGCACCGCGAGCGCGTCCCCCGCGATCCCCGCACCCACGACCAGCACTCTGGACATCACGCCACCTCCGCTGTTGATGCGACTCTCGTTGCATTTGCAACGTAGCGCGCTCGAACCGTTGACGCAACAGTCGTTGCGTTAAGGTGGTGGCATGACCGACGCGACCGACCCCGGCCTCCAGTCGACCGGGACCGTGCGTCCGGGCGGCCGCACGGCCCGGACCAGGGAGGCCGTGCACCGGGCGGTGCGCGAGCTGATGGCGGAGCACGGCGGCGAGGCTCCCGAGTTCTCTGCGGTCGCGGCCCGCTCCGGGGTCCACGCGGCCACGATCTACCGCCGCTGGCGCACCCGGGACGCGCTCGTGCTCGACGTCGCGGTGGCCGACGTCAACGCCGCCTCACCGGTCCGCGCCACCGGCGACCTGCGCGCCGACCTCCTCGCGTACACGCGCGGCCTGCTCGACGCCTTTTACCGCCCCGGTGGCCTCGCCTTCGTCGACGCCCTGGTCCGGGCGTCCCGCGAGGCACACCTGAGCCCCGAGCGCACCGAGGAGCTGCTGCGACCACGGCTCGACCTCTTCCAGCAGCTGCTGGACGCGAGCGGGACCACCGAGCTCGACCCGCTCGACCTGGTCCTGCTGCTCGTCGCGCCGGCGCACCTCGGCTCCACCTTCGGGATCACCGACGCGACCGGCGACGCCGCCGAGCGGCTCGTCGACAACGTGCTCGACGTCGTCGCGGGCCGCCGGTCCCGGGCCACGCGCCCGGCGCGCCGGGGCTGACCCTCAGCGCGCCCGGACGACGCGCCTCTCGTCCCAGACGGGCTCGGGCGTCTCGCGCACGGTGCCGTCCTCGCCGAACACCAGGAACCGGTCGAAGCCGCGCGCGAACCAGCGGTCGTGCGTGACGGCGAGCACGGTGCCGTCGAACGCCTCCAGGCCCTCCTGCAGGGCCTCCGCGCTCGCGAGGTCGAGGTTGTCGGTGGGCTCGTCGAGCAGCAGCGCCGTGCAGCCGGCGAGCTCGAGCAGCAGGATCTGGAACCGCGCCTGCTGCCCGCCCGAGAGCCGGTCGAACTCGCGGTCGGCGGCGACGGTCAGCTCGTAGCGGCGCAGCACGGACATCGCGGCGCCGCGGTCGCGCGCGTGGTCCTCCCAGAGCACCTGCGTGAGGGTGCGGCCGAACAGCTCCGGCTGCGCGTGCGTCTGCGCGAAGACGCCCGGCACGACGCGCGCGCCCAGCCGCCACTCGCCGGTGTGCGCGACGTCGTCGCCGCCCAGCAGGCGCAGGAAGTGCGACTTGCCCGAGCCGTTGGACCCGAGGACGGCGACGCGCTCGCCGTAGAAGACCTCGAGGTCGAACGGCTGCATGAGGCCCGTGAGGCCGAGCCGCTCGCACGTCACCGCGCGCACGCCGGTGCGGCCGCCGCGCAAGCGCATGCGGATGTCCTGCTCCCGCGGCGGCTCGGGCGGCGGGCCGGCCTCCTCGAACTTGGTCAGGCGGGTCTGCGCGGCCCGGTACCGGGACGCCAGCGCGTCGCTGTTCGCGGCGGCCTGCCGCAGCTCCCGCACGAGCCGCTTGAGCTGCTCGTGCTTCTCGTCCCACCGCCGCCGCAGCTCCTCGAAACGGGCGAAGCGCTCGCGCCGGGCCTCGTGGAACGTGGCGAACGACCCGCCGTGCACCCACGCGTCCGCGCCCGACGGCGCGGGCTCGATCGACACGATCCGGTCGGCCGCCGTGGCCAGCAGCTCGCGGTCGTGGGAGACGAACAGCACGGTCTTGCGGGTGGCGCGCAGCTGGTCCTCGAGCCACCGCTTGCCCGGGACGTCGAGGTAGTTGTCCGGCTCGTCGAGCAGCAGCACCTCGTCGGTGCCGCGCAGCAGCGACTCCAGCACCAGACGCTTCTGCTCGCCGCCGGACAGGGTGCGCACCTCGCGCCAGCGCGCCTGCTCGTACGGGATGCCGAGGGCGGCGACGGTGCACACGTCCCAGTGCGTCTCGGCCTCGTAGCCGCGCACCTCGGCCCAGTCGGCGAGCGCTTGGGCGTACGCGAGCTGGGCGGGCTCGTCGTCGACCTCCATGATGGCCAGCTCGGCGGCGTCGACGGCGCGCGCCGCGTCACGGACGCGCGGCGGGGCGACGGCGACGAGCAGGTCGCGCACCGTGCTCGCGTCGCGCACGGAGCCGACGAACTGCGGCATGACGCCGAGGCCGCCCGTGACGGTGACGGAGCCGGCCTGCGGGGTCAGCTCGCCCGACAGCAGGCGCAGCAGGGTGGTCTTGCCCGAGCCGTTCGGGCCCACCAGTGCGGTCGCGCTGCCCTCGGGGACGCGGAACGAGACGTCGTCGAGCAGCGTGCGACCGTCCGGCAGCACGTGCTCCACGTGCGCCACCTCCAGATGACCCATGGCGGGCACGCTGCCCGACCGCCCGCGCGCTCGCAAGGCATTTCCGACCGCGTCCCCGACCGCCCGGTGGACTGCGCTGTCATCGCGCCGGCGCCATGTTGTTGACTGTCCCCCGTGACCGACGCGAACCTCGACGCCCCGACCCCAGCGGCCGGCGCGTCCCCCGACCTGCCCGCCGACGTCTCCGGGCTGACCTACGAGCAGGCACGCGACGAGCTGGTCCAGGTCGTCGCCCGGCTCGAGGCCGGCAGCGAGCCGCTCGAGGCCTCCCTCGCCCTCTGGGAGCGGGGCGAGGCGCTCGCCGCCCGCTGCCAGCAGTGGCTCGACGGCGCCCGGGAGCGCCTCGCGGCCGCCCAGGCGGGCGCCGCCGGCGCCACCGCCGGTGCCGAGGACGCGGAGGACGACGAGTGAGCGCGCACGTGCTCGCCGTCGGCGAGGCCCTGGTGGACGTGGTGCACCGCACCGACGGGTCGCACGAGGAGCACCCCGGCGGCAGCCTGGCGAACGTCGCCCTGACCCTGGGCCGGCTGGGCCGCGACGTGCGGCTCGCGACGTGGCTCGGGCGCGACGCCCGCGGCGACGACGTGCGGGCGTGGCTCGCGGAGTCCCGCGTGGCGCTGACGCCGGGCAGCGACGGCGCCGACCGCACGAGCGTCGCCCAGGCGACCCTCGACGCGACGGGCGCCGCCACCTACGAGTTCGACCTCGAGTGGCAGGTGCCCGCGGGCGCGGGCGCGACCGACGGGACGCTCGCGGTGCACACCGGCTCGATCGCGGCCATGCTCGCCCCCGGCGACGCGGCGGTGCGGCAGGTGCTCGAGGACGCGCGCCGCGTCGCCACGGTCAGCTACGACCCCAACGCCCGCCCGGCGCTCATGGGCGACGCCGCCTCGGTGCGCCCGCGGGTCGAGGAGCTGGTCGCGCTGTCCGACGTCGTGAAGGTCAGCGACGAGGACATCGCATGGCTCGCCCCCGGCGCCGACCCGCTGGACGTCGCCCGCGCGTGGCAGGCCACCGGTCCGGCGCTCGTCGTGGTGACGTTCGGCGGCGAGGGCGCGACCGCGGTCACCGCGGCCGGCGAGGTCACCGTGGCAGCCCCGCGGGTGGACGTCGTCGACACCGTCGGTGCGGGAGACTCCTTCATGGGCGCCCTGCTCGACGGCCTGTGGTCCACGGACCTGCTCGGCGCCTCGCGGCGCGACGCGCTGCGCGCGATCCCGGTCGCCGACACCGAGCGGCTCCTGGCCCGCTGCGCCGCCGTCGCCGCCGTGACCGTCTCGCGCGCCGGCGCCAACCCGCCGTGGGCCCGGGAGCTGGACCTCGCAACGAAGGAGCACGCATGAGCATCACCCCCACCGAGGCCTGGGACCGGCTGCGCGCCGGCAACGGCCGGTTCGTCCGCGACGAGCCGGAGCACCCGGACCAGGACGCCGTCCGCCGGCACGAGCTGCGCACGGTCCAGCACCCCCACACCGTGATCTTCGGCTGCTCGGACTCGCGGGTCGCCGCGGAGATCATCTTCGACCAGGGCCTGGGCGACGTCTTCGTGGTGCGCACGGCGGGGCACGTGGTGGACACCACGGTGCTGGGCTCCATCGAGTACGGCACCGAGGTGCTGCACACCCCGCTCGTCGTGGTCCTCGGGCACGACTCGTGCGGCGCCGTCGCGGCGACCGCCCACACGCTCGCCACCGGCGAGCAGCCCCCGGGCTTCGTGCGCGCCGTCGTGGACAAGGTGATCCCGTCGGTCGCCGAGCTCACGAGCCGGCAGGGCATCGCCGGCCCGATCGACCCCGACGTGCTGCGCACGGAGCACGTCAAGCACACGGTCGCGCTGCTGCGCGGCTACTCCGCCGCGATCGCCGCGGCGATCGACGCCGGCCGCCTCGCCGTCGTCGGCGTGGTCTACGACCTGGACGACGGCAGCGCCCGCCTCGTGGCGGTCGACGGCGAGGTCGGCGAGCAGCCGGTCGACTGACGCCCCTGACCTTCACCCCCGGAGCCCTCAGGCCCGTGCGGCGGCGGCGAGCAGCCGTTGCACGGTGCCGAGGGTGCGGGTGGTGGCGACGCCGCCCGTGAACCGCTCCACGGCGGGGTTCGGGTCGCCGCCGGCGCCCGGGCCGCCGCGCGCCACCCCGAGCACCACCCCCGGCCGGGCCGCCACGAGGTCGAGCAGATCGCGGGCGTCCGTCCACGGCAGCGCCACGGACAGGGGCTGCCCGCCGTCCACGAAGGTCACCGTCTCGCGGTACGTCCGCCCGTCGCGCGTGAGCGCGAACGGGTCGCCCTCCACCGCGGCGGCCACGTCGTCCAGCGAGCGCACCAGCGCCGTCCCGGCGTATCCGCAGACGTCGGCGAGCACCGGCGCCGCCGCGCGGGCCACGGCGCCGGCGACATCGTCCCCGCCCGACCCGACGTCGAGCAGCACCGTGCCGTTGGTCTGGAACGAGCGCACGGCCGCCGCGCCGCACTCGAGCAGCGCGCCCTCGAGGTCGGCGCGCACCGGGCTGCCGCGGTGCCCCAGGTTCATCGCGCGGTAGAGGACCACGTGGGTGAACGTCACGGCACCATCCTGACGGCCGCCACCGACGCCGGGGCGTGACCCGGCTCACGACGGACCGGTCTCGCGGGTGCGGCACGATAGAGGCATGACTTCCGACACCGTCGTCCCCGGCGCGTCCGGCGCGGGCGAGACCGAGTACCGCATCGAGCACGACACGATGGGTGAGGTGCGCGTCCCGGCGCACGCGCTCTACCGCGCGCAGACGCAGCGGGCCGTGGAGAACTTCCCGATCTCCGGCACCACGCTCGAGCGCGGGCACATCGAGGCCCTGGCCCGGATCAAGAAGGCCGCCGCGCGCGCCAACGCCGAGCTCGGCGTGCTCGACCGGGACATCGCCGACGCGATCGTCGCCGCCGCCGACGAGGTCGCCTCCGGCGCGTACGACGCCCACTTCCCGATCGACGTGTTCCAGACGGGCTCCGGCACGTCCTCGAACATGAACACCAACGAGGTGCTGGCCACGCTGGCCACGCGCTCGCTCGGCAAGGACGTGCACCCGAACGACCACGTCAACGCCTCGCAGTCGTCGAACGACGTCTTCCCGACGTCGGTCCACGTCGCCGCCACCGCGGCCGCGATCCACGACCTCGTCCCGGCCCTGGAGCACCTGGCCGACGCGCTGGGCGCCAAGGCCGACGAGTTCGCGACGGTCGTGAAGTCCGGCCGCACGCACCTCATGGACGCCACCCCCGTGACGCTCGGCCAGGAGTTCGGCGGGTACGCCGCCGCGATCCGGTACGGCGTCGAGCGGGTGCGGGCGGCGCTGCCCCGCGCGGCCGAGGTGCCCCTGGGCGGCACGGCCGTCGGCACCGGCATCAACACCCCCGCCGGCTTCCCGCAGCGCGTCATCGAGCTGCTGCGCGAGGACACGGGCCTGCCCCTGACCGAGGCGCGCGACCACTTTGAGGCGCAGTCGGCGCGCGACGGTCTCGTCGAGCTGTCCGGCGCGCTGCGCACCATCGCCGTGTCGGTCACCAAGATCTGCAACGACCTGCGCTGGATGGGCTCGGGCCCGAACACCGGCCTCGGGGAGATCGCGATCCCCGACCTGCAGCCGGGCAGCTCGATCATGCCGGGCAAGGTCAACCCGGTGATCCCGGAGGCCGTGCTCATGGTCGCCGCGCGCGTGATCGGCAACGACGCCACGGTCGCGTGGGCCGGCGCGAGCGGCTCGTTCGAGCTCAACGTGCAGATCCCCGTCATCGCCCAGGGCGTGCTGGAGTCGACCCGCCTGCTGGCCAACGCGTCGCGCGTGCTGGCCGACAAGACCGTGTCCGGCATCACCGCCAACGTGGAGCGGGCCCGCGCGTTCGCGGAGTCGTCCCCGTCGATCGTCACGCCGCTGAACCGCGTGATCGGCTACGAGGCGGCGGCGAAGGTCGCCAAGCACTCGGTCAAGCAGGGCCTCACCGTGCGCGAGGCCGTCGTCGACCTCGGCTTCGTGGAGCGCGGCGAGGTCACCGAGGAGCAGCTCGACTCGGCCCTCGACGTGCTGTCGATGACGAAGCCCCCGCAGGCCTGACACCCGCCTGCACCGCGACGGCGGCGGCCCCCACCGGGGCCGCCGCCGTCGGCGTTCTCCCACCCTTCGAGAAGAGGGTTGGTAAGGCTAACCTCACCTGCTAGTCTCGGCGCATGCGGGGAGGCGTCCCTCGGGGCGCGGGGCTGGGGGGTTCCACCTGACTGCGACGCCTCCCCGCATCAGTAGTCCTTCGGGTCCAGCCGGCGCAGCACGACGGCGAGCAGCCGGCCGAGTTCGGCCCGCTCCGCCTCGGACAGGTCGCCCAGCGCGGCCCGCTCGTGCTCGATCTGCCGCGGGAACAGCTCGTCGACGAGCTCCTCCCCGGCCGCGGTGAGCGCCACCAGCACCCCGCGCTTGTCGCGTTCGTGCACGGCCCGCTCCACCAGCCCGGCCCGCTCCAGCCGGTCCAGCCGCTTGGTGATCGACGCCCCGGGCGAGCCCGTCATCGTCGTGATCTCGCCGGCGCGCAGGGTGCGCCCTGACCGCCGCAGCGCGGTGAGGACGTCGAGCTCGGCGCGCGTGACGTCGCGGGCCGCGAGGTCGTCGGCGAGCTCGGCCTCCAGCAGCGCCGCGATCCGTCGCACCCGCGCCCCGACCTCGGCCGGCGACGTGTCGACCTCGGGCAGCCGCTCGGCCCACTGCGCGCGCACGCGCTCGATGTAGTCCACGGCGACCAGGATAGAGGTCACACCGTCAATCCTTCCATGATGATTTACCTGTGAACTATCATGGTCGGCAATGCCCTCCTCCCCCGCGCCCTCCCCTGCCCCCTCCCCCGTGCTGACCAGCGCCCGCGACGTCCTCGACCCCGCCCACCTGCGTGCCGCGCTGCGCATCAGCCCCGCCGACGCCACGCTCGCCGCGGCGCTGCGCGTCGGCGCCGCCGCGGCCGTCGTCCTCGGGCTCAGCGCCGCCGTCGGCCGCACCGACCTGGCGGCCTTCGCCTCCCTGGGGGCGCTCGTCATCCTGTACGGGCGGTACGAGCCGTACCGGCGCCGCGCGGCCCTCCTGACCGGCGTCGCCGTCGTCTTCGTCGCCGCCTTCCTGCTCACGGCGAGCCTCACGGCCGCGGGCGCTCCCACGGTCGTGGTCCTCGCGGTGGTGGCGCTCGTCGCGGGGCTCGCGACGGCCCTGAGCGTCCTGGTCCGCACCGGGCCTCCCGGGGCGAGCATCGTCGTCTTCGCCGCGGCCGGCGGCATGGTCGGGCCGCTCGCGTGGTCCGACGTCACCGAGCGCGGCGTCGCGTTCGCGCTCGGCGCGGTCGTCGCGTGGCTCGTCGGGATGAGCGGCTACCTCGTCCGGCCGAGCGCACCGGCCCGCCTCGCCGTCCGCCGGGCCGCCGACGCGGTGCGCAGGTCGCTCGACGCCGGCCCCGACGTCGCCCCGGACGCCGCGCGGGCCGCCTCCGCCGCCGTGGCCCGGGCCCGCGACGTGCTGGCCGACGACCTCTCCCACCGCCGCACGCGCGACACCGCCCGCGTGCTCGCGGCCGAGCTCGCCGCCTTCGCCGCGGCCCTGGGCTCCTCGTCCGCCGCGGTGCAGGGCACACCCGCCGCGCCCGCCGACGACCTGCCGCCGCGACGCCGCCTGGTCGACGACCTCCGGGCCGGCTGGCGCGTCCCCGGGTGGCGCCTCGCCGGGGTCCGCGTCGTGCTGGCGAGCGTCGTCGCCGGCGCCGGCACGTCCGCCGTCGGCCTGAGCCACCCGGCGTGGGCGCAGCTCGGCGCCACCGCCACCCTGCAGGGCGCGAGCACCCGGCACGCCGTCGTCCGCGCCCTGCAGCGCGGGGGCGGCACCGTGCTGGGCGCCCTGCTCGCCTGGCCGCTGCTGGCGGCGCACCTGTCCTTCGCCGCGACCTGCGTCGTCGTCGTGGTGCTGCAGGTCGTCACGGAGGTCGTCGTCGGGCGCCACTACGGGCTGGCGATGCTCACGATCACGCCCATGGCCCTGCTGATGACGTCCCTCGGGGGCGCGGTCGACCCCGCCGGGATCGCGGCATCGCGCGCCCTCGACACCGTGCTCGGCGCCGTCGTCGGCGTGCTCGCCGTCGTGCTGGTGCACCCGCGCCGCCGGCCGGCAGTGCCGGCCGAGGCCTGACCGGCGGCGCGGGCGGAGCACGTCAGATCTCCAGCGACTCCAGCATCTCCGTGACGAGCGCCGCGACGGGCGACCGCTCGGACCGCGTGAGCGTGACGTGCGCGAAGAGCGGGTGGCCCTTCATCGCCTCGATGACGGCGGCGACGCCGTCGTGCCGGCCCACGCGCAGGTTGTCCCGCTGGGCGACGTCGTGCGTGAGCACGACGCGCGACTGCTGCCCGATGCGCGACAGCACCGTGAGGAGCACGTTGCGCTCCAGGGACTGGGCCTCGTCGACGATGACGAACGCGTCGTGCAGGGAGCGCCCGCGGATGTGCGTGAGCGGGAGCACCTCGAGCATCTCGCGGTCGATGACCTCGTCGACCACCTCGGGCGAGACCAGCGCGCCGAGGGTGTCGTACACGGCCTGCGCCCAGGGGTTCATCTTCTCGGACTCGGACCCGGGCAGGTAGCCGAGCTCCTGCCCGCCCACCGCGTACAGCGGCCGGAAGACGATCACCTTGCGGTGCTGCCGCCGCTCCAGGACGGCCTCCAGACCGGCGCACAGGGCCAGCGCGGACTTGCCGGTGCCGGCACGCCCGCCGAGCGACAGGATCCCGATCTCCGGGTCGAGCAGCAGGTCGATGGCGACGCGCTGCTCCGCCGAACGGCCGTGCACGCCGAACACGTCCTGGTCGCCGCGCACGAGGCGGACCGTCTTGTCGGCGGTCACCCGGCCGAGGGCCGAGCCCCCCGGCGAGTGGATGACGAGGCCCGTGTGGCACAGCAGCGGCGACGCCGCCTCGACCACCTCCGCGTCGAGGGCGGCCAGCTCCACCTCGCCCCCCTCGTACAGGGTGGCGACCTGCTCGTCGGCGACGTCGATCTCGCGCATCCCGGTCCACCCGGAGTCGACGGCGAGCTCGTGCCGGAACTCCTCCGCGCGCAGGCCGACGGCCGACGCCTTGACCCGCATGGGCAGGTCCTTGGAGACCACGGTGACGTCGCGCCCCTCGCCGGCGAGGTTCGCCGCGACGGACAGGATCCGCGTGTCGTTGTCGCCGAGGCGGAAGCCCGCCGGGAGCACCTGCGGGTCGGTGTGGTTGAGCTCCACGCGCAGGGTGCCGCCGACCTCGCCAACCGGGATCGGGGCGTCGAGCCTGCCGTGCTTCACGCGCAGGTCGTCGAGCATCCGCAGGGCGCTGCGGGCGAAGTAGCCGAGCTCGGCGTGGTGCCGCTTGGCCTCCAGCTCCGTGACGACGACGACCGGCAGGACGACGTCGTGCTCGGCGAAGCGGTAGATCGCCCGGGGGTCGGACAACAGCACGGACGTGTCGATGACGAACGTGCGACGGGCGGTGCCGTCCGCGTCGGCGCTGTCGCGCTCAGGGACGGGTGCGGTTCGGGCCACGGCGAGCTCCCTCCTGGTGGGCGGGCGGCCGGGCCGGGGACGCCGTGCGGCGCCGGGCCGGAGCCGGCCCTCCCGCACGGAGCGTGAACCCCATCGGCTGGCCTCCCCGAGGACGGCTGGACACCGTCCCTGAGCGCCAAACTACGACGCTGTGATTCGCGCCACCACCCCCGCGTCGGCGGGTCGGGAACTTGTCACCCGCCGTTCACACGCCGGACCCCGGCGCGCCGCCGGGCGGCCCGGCGAGCACCATGGGCCCCATGGCATCCTCCGAGCCCGCGCGCACCGCGTACGTCGTCCTGCTGCGGGGCGTGAACCTGGGCCCCCATCGCCGCGTGAGCGCCGCCGACCTGCGGGAGGCCGCGGCCGCGGCGGGCCTCGACGACGCCCGGACCTACGCGAACAGCGGCAACCTCGTCGGCACCGGCGACGCGGGCGACGACGCCGTCGCCGCGCGCGTCGAGGCGGCGCTGGCCGACCGGCTCGGCGGGGACGTGCGCGCCGTCGCCCTGCCCGCCGACCGGGCCGCCGCCCTCCTCGACGCCGACCCGTTCCCGGACGCCACCGCCGACCACCCGTCGCACGTGCAGGTGCACGTGGGGCCGGACCCGGTGGACCCCGACGGGGTCGCGGCGCTGGCGGAGAGGAACCCGGAGCGGTTCGCCGTGGCGGAGGGCGTGCTCTTCGTCGACTACGTCGACGGCATCGGCCGGTCGCGCCTCACCGCCGCCGCCCTCGACCGCGCCGCGGGCACCTGGACCACCGGGCGCAACTGGAACACCCTCGCGCGCCTCGTCGCGATGGCCCGCGACGCGACCTGAGCCAGGGGCCCGCGGCGGGTACGCTGGCCTGCGGTGAGCCGGGAAGTCTGGTCGGTGGCACCGGCTGGGACGCCGGGAGACGATCGACCCCACGACCGGACTGGAGCTCACCCTGACCACCGAGACCCGCACCCCGTCCTTCGGCACGCGGCTGCGCCGCTTCGCCTCCCGCGAGACCACCGGCGGCGCGCTCCTCATCGCCGCCGCCGTCCTCGCCCTCGTCTGCGCGAACGCGCCGTGGCGCGAGTGGTACCTCGCCCTCTCCGAGGCGATGGTCGGCATCGACAGCATCGGGCCGGTGCCCGTCCACCTCGACCTCACGGTCGCCGAGTGGGCGGCCGACGGGCTGCTCGCGATCTTCTTCTTCGTCGTCGGCGTCGAGCTCAAGCACGAGTTCGTGGCCGGCAGCCTGCGCAGCCCCAAGGAGGCGGGCGTCCCGATGCTCGCCGCCGTGGGCGGCATGGCGGTGCCCGCGATCATCTACGCGGTCACCGTCGTCGCCCTGGGCGAGCCGAGCGCCCTCGGCGGCTGGGCCATCCCGACGGCCACCGACATCGCGTTCGCGCTCGGCGTCCTCGCCGTCTTCGGCAAGGGCCTGCCCACCGCCGTGCGCACCTTCCTGCTCACGCTCGCGGTGGTCGACGACCTGCTCGCGATCGTCGTGATCGCCATCTTCTACACGGAGCACCTGAGCTTCGCGTACCTCGGTGCCGCCCTGGTCACGATCGCCGTCTTCGGCTGGTACGTGCGCTCGCGCAACCCGCGCTGGTGGGTGCTCGTGCCGCTGTTCGTCGTCGCGTGGGCGTTCATGCACTCGTCGGGCGTGCACGCCACCGTCGCGGGCGTGCTCATGGGCTTCACCGTGGCCGCGCGCCCCACCCACGGCGAGGCCGAGCCGCGCACGCACCGCTACGAGCAGGCCGTCCGGCCCTGGTCGCAGGGCGTGGCGCTGCCCGTCTTCGCGTTCTTCGCCGCGGGCGTGAACCTCGTCGACGGCGGCGGCGCCGCGGAGATCCTCTCCCAGCCGGTGGTGCCGGCCATCACCGTGGGCCTCGTCGTCGGCAAGCTCGTGGGGGTGCTCGGCACGACGGCGCTGGTCACCCGGCTGACGCCGCTGCGGCTGGCGCAGGGCATCGGCGTGCGCGACCTGCTGCCCGTCGGGTTCCTCGCCGGCATCGGGTTCACGGTGGCGCTGCTGGTGTCGGAGCTGTCGTTCGGGCACGCCTCGGAGCACACCGAGGGTGCCAAGGCCGCCATCCTGCTGGGCTCCGTGATCGCGGCGCTGCTCGGCGCCCTCACCCTGCGGTGGGACGCCCGCCGGGCGCGCACCGCGGACATGAACCTCGACGGCGTGGACGACGCCGTCGAGGACTTCATCGGGGACGAGAAGGACCGGCGGGAGCACTGAGCGCGGCGGCCCGGGCGGGCACCCGCGGCCCGACCGCGGCGCCGGCCAGGGCCGGCTCGCGCCGCTCCACCTGCGCGGACGCGGCGGCCGCCGTCCTGGCCCGCGCCGCGCGGGCGCCCCAGGCGGACAGCACGCGGTCGACGACGAGGCCGAGCACCGTGCCCACGACGATGCCCACCGCGACGGCGAGCAGCGGCCGGTCGCCGAGCGGCGCGGCCGCCACGACGCCCAGGAGCACCGACCAGCACGCCCAGGCCACGGACGCCACGGCGGACAGCGCCATGAAGCGGCGGCGGGAGAAGCCGACGGCGCCCGCGGTGACGTTCACCGCCATCCGGCCCACGGGCACGAACCGCGCGCCGAGGACGACGGAGGCGCCACGGCGCTCGAACGACCAGGCCGCCCAGGCCACGGCGCGCTGCCCGCGCGGGCCGCGCAGGAACGGCACGCGCGACGTGCCGAGGGCCCGGCCGAGCGCGTAGGCCACCTGGTCGCCGCACCACGCGCCGAGCGCCGCCACGAGCACCACCAGGGCGAGGTTCACGCCCTGCCCGGTCTCGGCGCCGACCGCCATCATGATGATCACGGTCTCGCCGGGCACGGGCGGGAAGAACCCGTCGGCGGCCGTGGACACGAACAGCGCGGGGAACGCCCAGACGGAGGCGACGAGCGCGAACAGCGTGCTCTCCAGCTGGGCCCACAGCGAGGCGATCGCGTCGATCATGCGTCCCAGCCTCCGCCGGGACCGCCGCCCGCCACCATGGGGTGTGCCCCCGGTTCGACCCTGGGGGGACCCTGAGAGCCCGGCCGGTCACCCGGCGGCGGAGGCCGAGGTCAGGCGTCCCCGCCCGGACGGCCGAGCAGCACCTCGCGGCGGCGGCCCACCTGGTCGCGCAGCGCCTCGAGCAGCGCCGCGACCGTCGGCCGTCGCCACGACTCCGGGTGCACCACCGCCCAGTAGGGCAGCCGGTCGCGGACCTCGCCCGGGAGCAGCCGCACCAGGTCCGGGTGCCGGTCGGCCATGAAGCACGGCAGGAACCCCACGCCCGCGCCGGCCCGGGTCGCCTCGACGTGCACGAACACGTTGGTGGAGGTGAGCGCGTCGCGCATCCCCGGCACCAGCCGGCGCGGGGCGTCGAGGGCGTCCACCTGCAGCATCGAGTTCACGAAGTACACGAGCCCGTGCCCGGCCAGGTCCGCGACGGACCCCGGCACGCCGTGGCGGTCGAGGTAGTCGCGGGAGGCGTACATGCCGAGCTCGTACTCCCCCAGCCGCACGGCCTTGGCCCGGCCCACCTGCGGCTCGCCGACCACCACCTCGACGTCCACGCCGGACCGGTGCTGCATCGCGTGCCGGGTCACGGTGACCAGCTCGACGGACAGGTCGGGGTGCCGCCGGCGCAGCGCGGCCACGGCGGGCGACGCCACGTAGGCGCTGAAGCCGTCGGTCGCGGTCATCCGCACCACCCCCGTGACGGGGTCGGGCGCGCCGTCGCCGGCCGCGAGGCCCGCCACCGCCGCCGCGACCGCCTCCGCCGCGCGGGCCGCCCGCTCCCCCAGGCCGGTGAGCTCCCAGCCGTCCGCGCCGCGCACCAGGACGCGGCCGCCCAGCGCGCGCTCGAGGGTCGCGACGTTCCGGGCGACCGTCGTGTGGTTGACCCCGAGCACCTCGGCGGCCGTCGTGTACCGGCCGGTGCGGGCCACCTCCAGCAGCACGAGGAGCTGGTCGGGCGAGGGCTGCGGCGTCGTCGGCACGCGCCGCACCCTACTGCCGCGCGCCGTCGATGTGCATCCCTGCAGAGCGGGCGTGCTCGGTTGGTCGTTGCACGCACACGCACCGGACCGGCAGCATCCTCCGCGTCAGGAGTGGCGCCAGCCACCGTGTCAACGACGACACCGGAGGAACCCATGGCCTCGGGCCAGAACACCGCGCCGGACCGCGCGCCCGCCAGCACGCCGGACCGGACCACCGGCGACAGCGGGAGCGACCGGTCCCTGCTCACCAGGATCGTGTCCGCGTCGATGGCCGGCACGGTCGTCGAGTGGTACGACTTCTTCCTCTACGCGACCGCCGCGGCGCTCGTGTTCGACAAGGTGCTGATGCCCGCGATGGGCAACCAGTACGACGGCATCATCGCCGCCTTCGTCACCTACGCCATCGGCTTCCTCGCGCGGCCGCTGGGCGGCGTGATCTTCGGCCACCTCGGCGACCGGCTGGGCCGCAAGCACACCCTGCAGATCACGATCATGATGATCGGCGCCGCGACCGTGCTCATGGGCTGCCTGCCGAGCTACGCGTCCATCGGCCTGGCCGCCCCGGCGCTGCTCGTGCTGCTGCGCTTCGTCCAGGGCATCGCGCTCGGCGGCGAGTGGGGCGGCGCCGTGCTGCTCGTCGCGGAGCACGCCCCGGACCGCACCCGTGCCGGCTGGGCCGCCTGGCCGCAGGCCGCCGTCCCGGTGGGCAACCTGCTCGCCACCGCCGTCCTGTGGGTCATGTCCACCACGCTGAGCGACGCCGCGTTCCTCTCGTGGGGCTGGCGCGTCGCGTTCTGGCTCTCCGCCGTGGTCGTGCTCGTCGGCTACTGGATCCGCACCACCATCACGGACGCCCCCATCTTCGAGGAGGCGAAGGCCGAGCTGGAGGACGGCAGGTCCCAGGGCGTCGGCGTCACCGAGGTCGTGCGGCGCTACCCGCGCGGCGTGCTCACCGGCATGGGCCTGCGGTTCGCGGAGAACATCATGTACTACCTGGTGGTGAGCTTCTCGATCGTCTACCTCGGCACCGGGCTCGGGATGGACACGGCGTCGATCCTCGGCGTGATCGCGATCGCGCACGCCTTCCACTTCGTGGTCATCCTGCTGGTGGGGCGCCTCGCCGACCGGGTCGGCCGCAAGCCGGTGTACCTCGCCGGGGCGATCCTCGGCGGCACCTGGGGCCTGTGGGCGTTCCCCGCCTTCGGCTCGCGCAGCACCGGCGTCGCGCTCGTCGTGATCATGGTGGGCCTGCTGTTCCACGCCCTCATGTACGCCGGCCAGCCCGCGATCATGGCCGAGATGTTCCCGACGCGGATGCGCTACTCGGGGGTGTCGATCAGCTACCAGGTGACGTCGATCGTCGCGGGTTCGCTCGCGCCGATCCTCGCCACGACGTGGCTCAAGACGACCGGGTCGTGGTGGCCCACCGCCGTGTACCTGCTCGTGGCGGGCGCGATCACCACCGTCGCCGTGCTGAGCATGCGGGAGACCCGCGGCATCTCGCTGCGCGACGTCGACGCCCGCGACCGCGCGACCGCCGGGGCCGCGGCATGACGGCGGCCACCGCCCGCCCGGCGTCCGGCGAGCGCGCGCTCGCCGGGCGCCGGGCCCTCGTCACCGGCGGCGCGTCCGGCATCGGGGCGGCCTGCGCGCGGGAGCTCGCCGCGCGCGGCGCGCACGTGGTCGTCGCCGACGTCGAGCCCGACGGCGCGAAGCGGCTCGCCGACGAGCTCGGCGGCGAGGCGTGGGTCGTCGACCTGTCCGACACCCGGGCCCTCGACGACCTGCGACTGGACGTGGACGTGCTGGTGAACAACGCGGGCGTCCAGCGGGTCAGCCCGGTCGAGGACTTCGCGCCCGACGACTTCCGGCTCGTCCACCGCCTCATGCTCGAGGCGCCGTTCCTGCTGGTACGGGCGGCCCTGCCGCACATGTACGCCCGCGGGTGGGGGCGGGTGGTCAACGTGTCGTCGGTCCACGGGCTCGTCGCCTCGCCGTTCAAGTCCGCGTACGTCTCGGCCAAGCACGGCCTCGAAGGGCTGTCCAAGACGGTCGCGCTCGAGGGTGGGCCCCGCGGGGTCACCAGCGTCTGCGTCAACCCCGGGTACGTGCGCACCCCGCTCGTGGAGAAGCAGGTCGCCGACCAGGCCGCGGTGCACGGCATCCCCGAGGCCGACGTGCTGGGGCAGGTGATGCTGGCCGAGGCGGCGGTGAAGCGCCTCGTGGAGCCGGAGGAGGTCGCGTCGCTGGTCGGCTGGCTCACCGGCCCGGACGCCTCGATGGTCACCGGGGCCTCGTGGACGATCGACGGCGGATGGAGCGCACGATGAGCGGGCCGGGCACGACGGGTCTCGACAGGGGACTCGACACGGTGGTCGCGACGGCGGCCGAGGCGGTGGCGGACGTGCCCGACGGCGCGTCGCTCGCCGTCGGGGGCTTCGGCCTCTGCGGCGTCCCGGTCGCGCTGATCGAGGCGCTGCTGGCGCGCGGCACGACGGGGCTGTCCGTGGTGAGCAACAACTGCGGCGTCGACGACTGGGGGCTCGGCCTGCTGCTGGGCGCGGGGCGCATCCGCCGGATGACCAGCTCGTACGTGGGCGAGAACAAGGAGTTCGAGCGGCAGTTCCTCGCCGGCGAGCTCGAGCTGGTGCTCACCCCGCAGGGCACGCTCGCCGAACAGCTGCGTGCGGGTGGCGCCGGGATCGCCGGGTTCTGGACCCGCACCGGCGTGGGCACGCAGGTGGCCGACGGCGGCCTGCCGCGCCGCTACGACGGCGCGGGCGGCGTCGCGGTGGCCTCGCCGCCCAAGGAGGTCCGCACGTTCGTCGGGGCGGACGGCGCGAGCGCCGAGTTCGTGCTCGAGGAGGCGATCACCACCGACTACGCCCTCGTGCACGCCGCGAAGGGCGACCGGCACGGCAACCTCGTCTTCCACCGCTCGGCCCGCAACTTCTCCCCCCTCGCCGCGATGGCGGGCCGCGTGTGCGTGGCCCAGGTCGAGGAGCTGGTGGAGCCCGGCGAGATCGACCCCGACGACGTGCACCTGCCCGGCGTGTACGTGCACCGCGTGGTGCACGTGCCCGGCGGCGAGAAGCGGATCGAGAAGCGCACCACCACCCCGACGTCCACCGCGACGTCGGGCCGAGAGGAGGGCTGAGCCGTGCCGCTCACCCGCGACGAGATGGCCGCGCGCGCCGCGGCGGAGCTGGCCGACGGCTGGTACGTGAACCTGGGGATCGGCCTCCCGACGCTCGTGCCGAACCACGTCCCACCCGGCCGGCACCTGGTGCTGCAGTCCGAGAACGGGCTGCTCGGCGTCGGCCCGTACCCCGCCGAGGACGCCGTGGACCCCGACCTGATCAACGCCGGCAAGGAGACCGTGACGCTGCTGCCCGGCGCCTCCGTCTTCGACTCCGCGACCAGCTTCGGCATGATCCGCGGCGGCAAGATCGACGCGGCGGTCCTCGGCGGCATGCAGGTGAGCGCCACCGGCGACCTGGCCAACTGGATGATCCCCGGCAAGATGGTCAAGGGCCCGGGTGGCGCCATGGACCTCGTGCACGGCGCGCGGCGCGTGATCGTCCTCATGGAGCACACCGCCCGGGACGGCTCCCCCAAGCTGCTCCCGGAGTGCTCTCTGCCCCTCACCGGGCGCGGCGTGGTGCACCGCGTCATCACCGACCTGGCGGTGCTCGACGTCGCCCCGGGAGGTTTCGTCCTCCGCGAGCTCGCGCCCGGCGTCTCCGTCGACGACGTCGTGGCCGCCACGGGCGCCCCGCTCACGACGGCCCTCGACGACGCGCGGGCCGCGTGAGCGGTGCGGCGGCTCAGGAGGCGCGGCGGGAGCGGGCCAACAGCACGAGGGCGACCAGCACGCCGACCACGCTGACGACGGTCGCCACCCAGAACGCGGCGGAGTAGGCGCCGGCGGGGTCGGTCGCGCCCGCCGCGAGGAGGGCGGTGACCACCGGGGCGGCGGCCGCGGACCCGACGGTGCGCACCACGCTGTTGAGCCCGGTGGCGGCGCCGGTCTCGGTGGGCGGCGACCAGGTCACGACGAGCTGCGCGCAGATCGCGTACCCGATGCCGTTGCCGAGGCCGAGCACGGAGAACGCCACGACGACGGCCCACGGCGTCGCGGGCCACAGCGCCAGGCCGACCGCGCCGACGGCCATGACCCCCGCGGCGACCGCCCCCGTGCCGCCCGGGCCGATCCGCCCCACCAGCGCCGGGGTGGCGCGCCCGCCGAGGAAGACGAGCACGGCGCTCGGGAGCATGGCCAGCCCCGAGACGGTGACGCTCATGCCGTGCCCGTAGCCTGTGCCCGCCGGGGCCTGCATGAGCAGCGGCAGCGCGACGTAGCAGACGTACGGCACGAAGCCCACGGCCACGGTGAGCAGGCTGACGAGCACGATCGGGCCGTGGCGGAACGTGCGGACGTCCACGACGGGCGCGTCCGTGCGCCGCTCGACGAGCACCAGCGCGGCGAGCAGCACGAGGCCGGCCCCGCCGACGACGACCGTCCGCGCGGAGCCCCAGCCCCACGTGCCGCCCTGCGACACGGCGAGCAGCAGGCCGACGAGGCCGCCGGCGAGCAGGGCGATGCCCGGCCAGTCGGTGCGGCGCTGCACGGCGGGGGCGCCGCCGCGCGGCACCCAGGCCGCGACGAGCGCGCCCGAGCCGAGGATGAGCGCCGCCCCGAGCACGAAGAGCCAGCGCCAGCCGAGCGCGTCCACGACCACGCCGCCCACGACGAGCGCGGCGCCCGCGCCGAGGCCGATCATCCCGGGGATCCACCCGAACGCCGCCGCGAGCCGCGGCCCGGACAGCACGGACCGGGCGATCGCCAGGGCCAGCGGGAACGTCGCGGTGCTCACGCCCTGCACCACGCGGGCGGCGAGCAGCACGCCGAGCGTCGGGGCGGCCGCGGCCGCCAGGGTCGCTGCGGCGAACACGACGATGGTGCCGAGCAGCACGCGACGGTGCCCGAAGCGGTCGCCGAGGTTGCCGACGACGGGCGCGAGGACCGCCCCGGCGAGCAGGAACGCCGTGAGGATCCACCCCGTGCCCTGCGCGGTCGCGCCGAGCTCGCGGCCGAGCGTCGGCAGCGCCGGGACGACGAGCGTCTGCATCAGGGAGAAGGCGAGCACGGCGGCGCTCAGCGCGAAGGTCACGCGGCCGGGGTGCCGCACGACGGTGGCGTCGGCGGGCTGGCCGGGGGCGGCGTCGGGCGCCGGGCTGGACGGAGGCACGGTCGTGCTCGCTCTCTGTGGTGGGGGTGGCTGCGCCTCGTCGCGCGCCGATTGAAACGGAACGGAATGCTCGTTCCGATTCACTCTAGCACCGGGGCGGCGGCTACCGTGAGGCCATGCCCTCCGCCCCCGCCGACGACCGCGCCGACGACCGACCGCTCCCCGGCCGGCTGCGGGAGGCGCGCGCCAACGACACCGCCGTGCTCGCCGCGGCGCGCGAGGTCTTCGCGACCCAGGGGCACGGCGCCTCCATGGCCGACGTCGCCCG
Organism: Isoptericola sp. NPDC057559; assembly: GCF_042801555.1. NCBI lineage: Bacteria > Bacillati > Actinomycetota > Actinomycetes > Micrococcales > Promicromonosporaceae > Isoptericola > Isoptericola sp. NPDC057559. Next base: position 117,544 of record NZ_JBHVFQ010000005.1, on the reverse strand, counting down.
GCACGCGGGCGTCGGCGTCGGCTCGGTCTACCGCCGCTACCCCACCAAGGAGGCCCTGGTCGAGGCGCTCCACGTGCAGGCGGTGCGCGGGGCGGCGCGGCTGGCGACCGAGGTGGCGGACCAGTGCGGGACCGACGCGGTGCCCGAGGCCGACGGCGCCGTCGGCACGTTCCTCGCGCGGCAGATCACCGGCGCGACCGGCCCCATCCTCCGGCCGCCGGGGGCCGGCGGGCCGCTCCCCGCCGACCTCGCCGCGGCGACCCGCGACCTGCGCGTCGGCCTCGAGCGGCTGGTCGCGTACGACCGCGCCGCGGGCCTGCTGCCGACCGGGTTCACCACCGCGGACGTCATGCAGCTCCTGCTGCACCTGCGCCCCGCGCTCCCCTTCCCCCGCGCCGAGGCGGACGCGCTGCACCTGCGCTACCTCCGGCTCGTCCTCGCCGGGCTGCGCTCCCGGGCCGGCGACGACGACGGGCTGGGCGACGGCCCCCGCTGGGACGACTGGGTCGGCGCCTGGCACGACTGAGCGCCCACCACCGCTCGCCGACCAGGCGGTTCCGCACCGAACGACCGCTCAGAACGTGCGCAACCGCCTGCTCACCGTCAGCCGTCCGCCGTCGGCGCGTGCCGCTCCAGGAACTCGTAGACCTCCGTCGTGTCGACGCCGGGGAACGCGCCGGACGGCATCGCCGCGAGCATGGAGGCGTGCGGGCGGGCGCTGGGGAACGCGTGGCCGTCCCAGCGGCGGGCGAGCGGCTCGTCGGGCCGGCGGCAGCAGCGCTCGTCGGGGCAGCGCGACGTGCTGCGCGCCGTCGTCTCGCGGCCGAGGAACCACTTGACCTGCGCGTACGGCACCCCGACGCTCACCGAGAACCGCCCGTCGGCGGTGTCCTGCACCCGCGACGTGCACCAGTACGTGCCCGTCGGGGTGTCGGTGTACTGGTAGTACGGGCTGAGCCGGTCGGCCACGGAGAACACCACGCGCGCGGTCCAGTGCCGGCACACGTGCTGCCCCTCGACGGTGCCGAGCGGGTCGGACGGGAACCGCACGCCGTCGTTCTCGTAGGCCTTGTGGATCGCCCCCGACTCGTGCACCTTCATGAAGTGCACCGGGATGCCGAGGTGCCGCGTGGCGAGGTTCGTGAAGCGGTGCGCCACCGTCTCGTAGGAGACCGCGAACGCGTCGCGCAGGTCCTCCAGCGAGATGGACCGCGCCTCCTTGGCCTCCCGCAGCTGCTTGACCGCCTCCCGCTCGGGCACCAGCAGGGCCGCGCACAGGTAGTTGGCCTCGACGCGCTGGCGCAGGAACTCCCGGTAGTCGCGCGGCTCGGCGTGCTCCAGCACGTGCGAGGCCAGGGCCTGGAGCACGGCCGAGCGCGCCTCGGACCGGCCGCGGATCCCGTTGCTCGGCAGGTACACCCGGCGGTGGAGCTGGTCGATGACGGCGCGCGTGGACTGCGGCAGATCGGGCTCGTAGTGGATCGAGAAGCCGAGGTGGGCGGCCAGCTCCCCCACGGCGCGCTGCGGCAGCGGCCCGCGGCCGTGGCCGACGTCGTCGAGCAGGCCTCGGGCGACGATCTCCAGGTCGGGGAAGTAGTTGTCCTGCGCGCGCATGTCGGCGCGCAGCTCGGTGTTGGCGCGCCGCGCCTCCTCCGGGGTGAGCGCGCGCTCGGAGTGCAGGCGTTCCAGCTCGCGCTGCAGCCCCACGATCGCCTCGAGCGCGTCGGTCGGCAGGGACTTCCCCACCTTCACGGGGTGCACCCCGAGCGCGGAGAAGAGCGAGCCCCTTTGCACGCGCTCCAGCTCGATCTCGAGGGCGTCGCGATGCGACGGCGCCTGGGCGGAGAGCAGGTCCTCGACGCTCGCGCCGAGCGCGCGGGCCACCGCCTGCAGGCGCGCGATGGTGGGCTCGCGCTTGCCGTTCTCCAGCATCGAGACCTGCGACGGCGCACGTCCGATGGCCTCTCCGAGCTGTTCCAGGGTCATGCCGCGACGGGTGCGCAGGTGCCGGATGCGGCGGCCGATCGTGAGGGCGTCGGCCTCCTGGTCGATGGGCAGCGCCGCGTCGTCCCGGGTACCGGGCCGAGGTTCGGTCGAGATCGCCATGCTCGAGGGTGACACGCGGCACACCTTCCGTCCAGGAGAAGAACCTCGATATTTCTCCCGACATTTCCTGGCCGCGGGGTGGTGCGCCACGTCAGGGTCGTGACCAAGGACGACGGCGGGCGACCCGCCGACGCCGCACGACGAGAGACGAAAGAGGCACGCCATGACCGCCACCCTCGAGCCCCGTACCAGCACCGCCGCCGGCGACCAGACGCAGACCGCCGCGGAGCTGGCCGAGCAGTGGGCGACCGACCCCCGCTGGGCGGGCGTCGAGCGCACGTACACCGCCGAGGACGTCGTCGCGCTGCGCGGGTCGGTCGGCGAGGAGTTCACGCTGGCCCGGCGCGGCGCCGAGCGGCTGTGGCGCCAGCTCCACGAGGAGGACTTCATCAACGCCCTCGGCGCGCTGACCGGCAACCAGGCGGTGCAGCAGGTGAAGGCGGGCCTCCAGGCCATCTACCTCTCCGGCTGGCAGGTGGCCGGCGACGCGAACCTCGCGGGCCAGACCTACCCGGACCAGTCCCTGTACCCCGCGAACTCGGTGCCGGCCGTCGTGCGCCGCATCAACAACGCGCTGCTGCGCGCCGACCAGATCGACGTCTCCGAGAACGGCGCCCCCACCCGCGACTGGCTCGCCCCGATCGTGGCGGACGCCGAGGCCGGGTTCGGCGGCCCGCTCAACGCGTACGAGCTGATGCGCTCGATGATCGCGTCGGGCGCCGCGGGCGTGCACTGGGAGGACCAGCTCGCCAGCGAGAAGAAGTGCGGCCACCTCGGCGGCAAGGTGCTGATCCCCACCCAGCAGCACGTGCGCACGCTCAACGCGGCGCGGCTCGCGGCCGACGTCTCCGACGTGCCGAGCGTGGTCATCGCCCGCACCGACGCCGAGGCGGCCACCCTGATCACGTCGGACGTCGACGAGCGGGACCGCCCGTTCCTCACCGGCGGCCGCACGGGCGAGGGCTTCTACGAGGTCCGCAACGGCGTCGAGCCCTGCATCGCCCGGGCCAAGGCCTACGCCCCGTACGCCGACCTCATCTGGATGGAGACCGGCACACCCGACCTCGAGCTCGCGCGGTCGTTCGCCGAGGCCGTCAAGGCCGACTTCCCCGACCAGATGCTGGCCTACAACTGCTCGCCGTCGTTCAACTGGAAGAAGCACCTGGACGACGACACGATCGCCAGGTTCCAGCGCGAGCTGGGCGCGATGGGCTTCCGGTTCCAGTTCATCACCCTGGCCGGCTTCCACGCCCTCAACTACTCGATGTTCGACCTCGCCCACGGCTACGCCCGCGAGCAGATGTCCGCCTACGTGCGGCTGCAGGAGGCCGAGTTCGCCGCCGAGGAGCGCGGCTACACCGCCACGAAGCACCAGCGCGAGGTCGGCACCGGCTACTTCGACCGCGTGTCGACGGCGCTCAACCCCGACGCCGCCACCCTCGCGCTCGCCGGCTCCACCGAGGCCGCGCAGTTCTGACCCGTCCCCACCCCCGCTCAGCCCGGACCGCCCGGAGGCACGCCATGACCACGCTCACGTCCCCGACCACCGCTCCCCCGCGCACCGCCCCGGTGCCGGTCGTCGCACCGGCCGTCGGCACCCCGCTCGCCGACACGGCCCCCGGGCCGTCGGCCTGGGGCACGGCGACCCTCGGCGAGGGTCACGTCACCGCCACCGCACCCCTCGGGCCGCGCGACGAGGAGATCCTCACCCCGGAGGCGCTGGAGTTCCTGGCGATGCTGCACGACCGGTTCGCCGACGACCGCACGTCGCTCCTGCTGGAGCGCCAGCGGCGCATGCGGCGCATCGCCGACGGCGACGACCCGGACTTCCACCCGGCCACCCGGCCCGTGCGCGACGACCCGTCCTGGCGGGTCGCCGGCGCGGCCGGGGCGCCGGGGCTGAGCGACCGCCGCGTCGAGATCACGGGGCCGACGGACCCGAAGATGACGATCAACGCGCTCAACTCGGGCGCCCGGTGCTGGCTGGCCGACGCCGAGGACGCGCAGTCCCCCACGTGGCGCAACGTGGTGGAGGGCCAGCTCGCCCTGCGCGACGCGATCCGCGGCACGCTGACCTTCACCAACCCGGCCGGCAAGCGGTACGCGCTGCGCTCCACCGACCTCACCGAGCTGCCGACGATCGTCTTCCGGCCGCGCGGCTGGCACCTGTTCGAGTCCCACCTGGCCTACACCGGCCCGGACGGGTCGACGCAGCCGGCGTCGGGCACGCTGGTCGACTTCGGCCTATACCTGTTCCACAACGCCCACGAGCTGGTCTCGCGGGGACGGGGGCCCTACTTCTACCTGCCGAAGCTCGAGGGCTACCGCGAGGCGCGGCTGTGGAACGAGGTCTTCGAGGCCGCGCAGGACGCGCTCGGCATCCCCCGCGGCACCATCCGCGCCACGGTGCTCGTCGAGACGCTGCCCGCCGCGTTCGAGATGGAGGAGATCCTCTACGAGCTGCGCGACCACTGCGCCGGGCTCAACGCGGGGCGCTGGGACTACCTGTTCAGCGTCATCAAGTGCTTCCGCACCCGGGGCTCGTCGTACGTGCTGCCCGACCGCGGCCAGGTGACGATGACCGCGCCGTTCATGCGGGCGTACACGGAGCTGCTCGTCGCCACGTGCCACAAGCGTGGGGCGCACGCCATCGGCGGGATGAGCGCCTTCATCCCCGACCGCCGCTCCCCCGAGGTGACCGAGCGCGCCGTCGAGCAGGTGTGGGCCGACAAGACCCGCGAGGCCGCGGCGGGCTTCGACGGCACCTGGGTGGCGCACCCCGACCTGGTCGAGGTGGCGCGCGGGGCGTTCGACGAGGTGCTCGGCGAGCGCGACCACCAGGTCGACCGCCTGCGCGACGACGTCGAGGTGGGCCAGGCCGACCTGCTGGACGTCGCGTCGGCCCGGCGCTCGGGCGCCACCGTCACCGCCGCGGGTCTGCGCACCAACGTGTCCGTGGGGGTGCGCTACATCGAGTCGTGGCTGCGGGGCGTGGGCGCGGCCGCGATCGACCACCTCATGGAGGACGCCGCGACCGCCGAGATCTCCCGGTCGCAGGTGTGGCAGTGGGTGGCCTCGGGCACGACGACGGAGGACGGCCTGCCCATCACCCGGGTGCGGTGCGAGGCGGTGCTGCGCGACGTGCTGCGCGGCCTGCCCCGCTCGTCGGGCGACCGGTTCGACGACGCCGTGGCCCTGTTCCGCGAGGTGGCCCTCGGCGAGGAGTTCCCGCCGTTCCTCACCACCGGCGCGTACGCCCGCTACCTCGCGGGCTGACCCCACCCCGGCCGGTTGCCGAACAGGCAGCTGACACCGTGATGGCGGCCCATCGGGCCTCATCACGGTGTCAGCTGCCTGTTCGGCAGCCAGGGTCAGGGGGCCTGTGGACGACGCCCACGGGCGGGCCCGCGGGTGGGGCAGGGTGACGACGCATGGACACCACCACCGCATTCGGCCCGGGCGACCAGATCGCCGACGACGCCGAGCTCCTGGAGCTCGCCCTGTTCCTCGCCGGCGGCGCCTCCCCGCGACGGCGCGCCCTCACCGTCACGTGGCTCGACGCCGACGACCGCCTCCTCGGCCTGGCGCTGCCGATCGACGACCCGCCCGTCCGGCCCGACGGCGACTCCCTCGCCGGCCTGGGCGCCGTGCTGCGCGGCGTGATCGACGACGAGGCGCCCGGCGGGTGCGCCGTCGTCGTCCTGGAGCGCCCGGGCGACGCGACCCGCACCGACGACGACCGCGCCTGGAACCGCGACCTGCGCGCCGAGGCCGCGGTGCGTGAAGTGCGGCTGCGCGGGTTCTTCGTCGCCGCCGGCGGGCAGGTGCGGCCGCTGGCGCTCGACGACGCGTGAGGTCAGTCCTCGACGCGCACGGACTGGCCGCCGTCCACGACGTCCGCGGTGCCGTGCCGCAGCGGGCGGGGCTCGAGCTCGAGGAACACCAGCCCGGACTCGCCGAGCCGCGACCACGTGACGGCGAACCCGGAGGGCGTGGCGCCGTCGTCGAACAGCCGCGCGCCGGACCCGACCACGACGGGCGCGAGGACGAGGCGGTAGACGTCGACGAGCCCCAGGTCGTGCAGGGTGCTGGCGAGGCGGGCGCTGCCGTGCACCTGCAGCTCGCCGTCCGGCCCGTCCTTGAGCGCCTGCACCCGGGCGGCCAGGTCGGCCTCGTCGGCGGGGCTGATCACGGTGGTGCCGGCCCATGCGGGATCGGTCAGGGTCGAGGAGACGACGTACCGGGGGCCGGCGTTGATGCGGGCCGCGAGGGCGTCGTCCGGGTCGGTCACCTGGCCCCAGGACTCGTGGAACATGTCGTAGGTGGTACGGCCGAGCAGGAACGCGTCGACCTCGGCGAACCAGCCCTCGACGACCTCGCCGAACACGGGGTCCGCGGTGAACGGGACGAACCAGCCGCCCTCGGCGAAGCCGCCGCGGGTGTCCTCCTCGGGCCCTCCGGGCCCCTGCACCACCCCGTCGAGCGAGGTGAAGATCGCGACGCTGAGCCTCATGTGATCCTCCGTCGGATGTCGTCGACGGAGGGTGGACGGCGCGCGCGGACCGGACTCATCGGGCCGTATGCCCTGGACTTCCAGGCTTCGGCGGCATACTTTCACCTCGGCAGCATGCTGTGAGGAGATTCACACGGCACGCCTGCCCACCGAGGAGGGAGCGGGACCGTGGCCGACGTCCTGGTGCTCAACGCGGGCTACGAGCCCCTGCACCGCGTCTCGGTCAAGCACGCCATCACGATGCTGGTGCGCGAGGTCGCCGTGGTCGAGGAGGCCGTCGAGGGTCACCGGTTCGGCCCCTACCCGATGCCCCGCGTGCTGCGGCTGGTGCGGTACGTCGCGATGCGGTGGCGCTACCGCGGCGCGGGCCGCCCGGCGGTGACGAAGGACGGCGTGAAGCGCCGGGACGGCGCCTGCGCGTACTGCGGCGGGCCCGCCGAGACGGTGGACCACGTGATCCCCCGCTCGCGCGGCGGCGACTCGTCGTGGCTCAACCTCGTCGCGGCGTGCGAGCGCTGCAACGGGCGCAAGGCCGACCGCACGCCCCTCGAGGCCGGCATGCCGCTGCTCCTCGCCCCGTACGTGCCGCCCGCGGAGCACGGCCTGGTGCGACGGCGCCGCCGCACCGCCGCGACGGCCGCGGCCTGACCCGAGGTCCGGCCGCGGCCCGTCGCAGGGGCCGCGAGCCGTCAGGCGGCGGGCTCGTCCTCCGGCAGGTCCGGCACGATCGACAGCGACCCCGTGACGGCGACGACGCCCGCGCTGCCGCCCGTGTCGGCGGACGTGAGCGCACGGGACGCGATGACGCTGCTCGCGAAGTTCGCGTGGCACTCGGTGCAGTACCACTCGGGCGTCGGCACCGGCACCTCGAAGCCGCCGTAGACGACGTCCGGCTCGGCGTTCATCACGTCGTCCTGGAACGTCATGCCCCACACGATGCGCTTGGTCTTGCCGCGCGCGCCGCACCCCGGGCACTGCGGGCGCATCCGCGCCCGCTGCGAGGAGACGGTGTGCGCGTGCATGAGGTCGTGGCACTGCTCGCACAGCAGGTGCACGTCGCGCACCAGCTGCTCGAGCGTGCGCCCGCCGGCCGTCGTCGTCCCGAGCCGGACGGCGCCGTCGTCGTGGGCCTGCATGCGGTGCACGTCGACGAAGCGCTCGCACGTGGCGCAGCGCTCCTCGCGGCGCATCGACCAGCCCGTCACGGCGCGGTGGCCCAGGATGCGCAGCGCGTGCACGTCGGACGCGGTGGCACCGGCGCCGCAGTCGCCCGGGTCGAGCGTGTGCACGGGGCCGCCGCGGAACTGCTCCGCGACGCCGTCGAGCACCAGCCGCGCGTGGTCCGGCGGCAGCCAGCCCGACGACCCGGTGTAGGTGTCCGCGCCGTCGAACAGGTCGGCCCAGACGATCGGCCGGTCCGGGCCGAACAGGTCGTCGCTCACCCAGCTCTCGCCGTCGGTGGCGCCCATGAGCTCCACCGCAGCGACGACGCCGGCGTCCCCGAGGACCGTCACGACCACGTCGCCCCGCTGCGGGCCGTCGGGCCCGCCCGGCAGCCGGTGCTCCGGGGCGCGGGTGGCGATCGCGACGGACTCCGTGAGCCAGTCGGCCGACCAGTGGAGGTAGACGGACGGCACGAGCCACGCGGGCAGCGCCGACAGGGAGGGCAGGGTCTCTCGGGTCACCCGCAGAACATATCGGGCGCCGAGCCTCCGACACCACGGGCGAGGTCGTTCCCGTCGCGGCATCGGCGCGCTAGGTTCCGGACAGCACCAGGCACAGGCACGACGGCGTCGCCGCTCCGCCCCGGGCGTCGCCGCCGCTCGCCCTCGAGCTGCTGCCGCGAGGAGGCACGGGATGAACGTCGGACTGTGGGTCGCCGCCGGGCTGCTGGCCCTGCTCTACCTGGCCGTGGGTGTCGTGAAGCTCACGCGCAGCCGTGACCGGCTGCGGTCGGCGATGGGCTGGGTCGAGGACTTCCCCGGCGTGGTCGTGCGGTTCATCGGCCTGGCGGAGATCGCCGGCGCGCTCGGGCTGATCCTGCCGCAGGCCACCGGCACGCTGCCGTGGCTGACGCCGGTCGCCGCGACGTGCCTGGTGGTGCTGCAGGCCCTGGCGATCTCGGTGCACGTGCGCCGCCGCGAGCTCGCCCAGCTGTGGGTCAACGTGGTCCTGCTGCTGGGCGCGGCGTTCGTCGCCGTGGGCCACTTCGCCGGCTGGTGACGGCCGGGCGGACGCCGCCCCTCAGGCCTCGGCCCGCGCCTGGTCGTACCGCTCGCGGTGGGCGCGGATGGCGTCCGTGTGGGCGAAGGCCCATTCCACGAGCGCGATGACCGGCGGCAGCAGGGTCTGCCCGAGCTCGGTGAGCTCGTAGTCGACCCGCGGCGGGACGACGGCGTGCACCGTGCGGCTCACCAGCCCGTCCCGCTCCAGCTGGCGCAGCGTGAGCGTGAGCATCCGCTGCGAGATCCCGTCGATCCCGTGCAGCAGCTCGGTGAACCGCCGCGGGCCCGGGGCCAGCGTGCCGAGCACCAGGGTGCTCCACTTGTCGCCCACCCGGTCGAGCACCGCGCGCACCTCGCTGGTCGTCGCGTCCGCGTGGCACGCCCCGCCGAGCACCGGCCCGCCCGGCGCCCCGTGCGCCGAGGTCGCCTCGATGGTCATGTCGTCTCCGCCCGATCGGCCGTCCCCCGGTGTGCCTCCGGCACACGCGTGTGCCTTTTGTAGGCCGTTCGATGATTACCCATCATGCAGCCAGGCACAAAGAGTGACCGACCAGACGGGTCGTCGCGGCCGCCCCTCGAAGGACTCGCATGAACATCGCCCTGTGGATCGCCTCCGGTCTGCTCGCCGCCGTCTTCCTCATGGCCGGCCTCGGCAAGGCCCTCCGGCCGATCCCCGCGCTGCAGGAGCAGATGCGCTGGGTGACCCCCGAGCGGGTCACCGCCGTCCGCACCCTGGCCTGGCTCGAGGTGCTGGGCGCCGTCGGCGTGATCCTCCCGTGGGCCACCGGCGTCGCGCCCGTGCTGACCCCGGTCGCCGCCGTCGGGCTCGCGATCACGCAGGTCGGCGCGATCCCTCTGCACGTGCGTCTGGGCGAGGGCAAGAGCCTGCCGGTGAACGTCGTCCTGCTCACGCTCGCCGTCTTCGTCGCGGTCGGGCGCTTCGCCGCGCTCTGACGCCCTCGCGGGCCGCGTGCCGGCGGGTCAGGACGGCGGCCCCGCCAGCGCCTCCGACTCCTCGTCGGTGAGCAGCCGCGAGCGGATGAGGAAGCGCACCCCCTCGGGTGCCTCCACGCTGAAGCCCGCGCCGCGCCCCGGGACGACGTCGATCGTCAGGTGCGTGTGGCTCCAGTACTCGAACTGGGCGCGGCTCATCCACACCGGCACGGTGAACGGCTCGCCCGTGGCGCCGGCCTCGTCCACGGGTCCGTCGACGACGGCCAGGTCGCCCAGGTGCACGTCCGCGTCGCCCACGAGGAAGTCGCCGTCGGGGTAGCACATCGGGCTGGACCCGTCGCAGCAGCCCCCGGACTGGTGGAACATCAGCTCGCCGTGCTGACGCCGCAGCCGGGCGAGGAGCCCGGCCGCGGCGTCGGACACGGCGACACGCGAGATCGTGTCGCTCATCGTCTGCCCCGTCGTCGTGTCGGTCGTCGGCCTAGAAGAACCCGAGCTTCTGGCCCGAGTAGCTGACCAGGAGATTCTTGGTCTGCTGGTAGTGGTCGAGCATCATCTTGTGGTTCTCGCGGCCGACGCCCGAGCCCTTGTACCCGCCGAACGCGGCGGCCGCCGGGTAGGCGTGGTAGCAGTTCGTCCAGACCCGCCCGGCCTCGATGGTGCGGCCGGCGCGGTACGCCGTCTCGCCCTGCCGGGACCAGACGCCCGCGCCCAGGCCGTAGAGCGTGTCGTTGGCGATCTTCATCGCGTCGTCGAAGTCCGCGAAGTCGGTCACCGACACCACCGGCCCGAAGATCTCCTCCTGGAAGATCCGCATGGTGTTCTTGCCCTCGAACACCGTGGGGGTCACGTAGTACCCGCCCGCGAGGTCGCCCTCGAGCTCGGCGCGGTGGCCGCCCGTGAGGACCGTCGCGCCCTCCGCCTTGCCGATGTCGATGTAGCTGAGGATCTTCTCGAGCTGGTCGTTGCTCGCCTGCGCGCCGATCATCGTGTCGGTGTCGAGCGGGTTGCCCTGCTTCACCGCCCTGGTGCGCTCCAGCGCGTCGCCCAGGAACTGGTCGTAGATGTCGGACTGGATGAGCGCGCGCGACGGGCAGGTGCACACCTCCCCCTGGTTGAGGGCGAACATCGTGAACCCCTCGAGCGCCTTGTCGTAGTAGTCGTCCTTCGCCGACGCGACGTCCGAGAAGAAGATGTTCGGGCTCTTGCCGCCCAGCTCCAGCGTCACCGGGATGATGTTCTGCGACGCGTACTGCATGATCAGGCGGCCCGTCGTGGTCTCGCCCGTGAACGCGATCTTGCGGATCCGCGGCGACGACGCGAGCGGCTTGCCCGCCTCGACGCCGAAGCCGTTGACCACGTTGACGACGCCCGCCGGCAGCAGGTCGCCGATGATGTCCATGAGGAACAGGATCGACGCGGGCGTCTGCTCGGCCGGCTTGAGCACGACGGCGTTGCCCGCCGCGAGCGCCGGTGCCAGCTTCCACGTGGCCATGAGGATCGGGAAGTTCCACGGGATGATCTGCCCGACGACGCCGAGCGGCTCGTGGAAGTGGTACGCGACCGTGTCCTCGTCGATCTCGGAGATCGACCCCTCCTGGGCACGGATGGCGCCGGCGAAGTAGCGGAAGTGGTCGATGGCGAGCGGGATGTCGGCGGCGAGGGTCTCGCGGACGGGCTTGCCGTTCTCCCACGTCTCCGCCACCGCGATCTTCTCGAGGTGGGCCTCCATGCGGTCGGCGATCTTGTTGAGGATGTTCGCCCGCTCGGTGACGGACGTGCGCCCCCAGGCCGGCGCGGCGCCGTGGGCGGCGTCGAGGGCCCGCTCGATGTCGTCGGCGTTGCCGCGCGCCACCTCGGTGAAGGTCTGGCCCGTGACCGGGCTGGGGTTCTCGAAGTACTGGCCGCTCGACGGCGGCACGTACTCCCCGCCGATCCAGTGGTCGTACCGCGCGCGGTACTCGGCGATCGCCCCGGGCTGGCCGGGGGCTGCGTAGACGGTCATGCTGCCTCCTCGCGTGACGGCGCCTCGTCGCGCCGCGTTCCGCCGACGGTAGGGCGTCGAAGGTTGCAGGCCCGTTGCAGTGTGGTCACCGTGCGCTGCGGGTCTGGACACCCGACCGGCGCCGCCCCACGATCACCTGGGTGGGGGCCGGCGCCGTCGCCGGCCGCGGACGGGAGGGCTCGTGGGCAGCACGGCGCGGTTGCTGGTCGGCACCGGCGTGGTCGCGGCAGTGGTGGCGGGGATCCTCCTGCTCACGCCGAGCGGGTTCGCCCACGCCAGGTTCGCCCTGCGGGAGCGGTTGCCCTCGTGCGGCGTGGTGGAGCACGACGTGCAGGGCGGCGGCATCCCCGACGACGCACGGGACTGCCTCGACGCCGCGTGGGACACGGGTGCCGAGCTGTCGGTGATGACGCCGACCACCGAGGGAGACCCCACGGTCGCGTACTACCGCGTGGGCGGGGGCGGGCTGGAGATCTTCCGCGACACCACCGCCGACACGTACGGCGCGGGTCGGTGGTCGCGGGAGGTGTGCGCCGGCGCCGACCTCGACGACGCGCTCGCGAGCTGCTGACGCTAGCTCAGGTCGGCGTCGAGCAGCGTGACGCGGGCGCGGGCGCGCACGGCCTGCGGGCTGCCGGCGGGCGCGACGGCGAGCAGCCGGGACCACGCGGCGTGATCGTCCGCGCCGTCGACGCCGCACACCCAGGCGTCGAGGGCGTCGGGGTCGCCGGAGGCGAGGACGGCCGCGCGGACCTCCGCGGACAGCTCGGCGCGGAGGCGTTCGACGCCCGGCGCGACGGACCGCGGCAGCAGGGGCGCGTACGCGGCGAGGGCGCCGCGCACGTCGCCGAGCGCGAGGGACGCTCGGACGTCGTCGGCGTCGGTGCGCAGCGGCCGGGCGAGGCGGTAGGGGCGCGACCCGGCGAGCAGCGGCCCGGCGACGTGCCGCAGCCGGGACACCTCGGCCCGGACGGTGACGCCGGACAGCTCGCCGGGGTGCAGCAGCACGGCCAGCTCGTCGGCGCCGAGGCCGCGCGGGTGCTCCGCGAGCAGCAGCAGGATCTCGGCGTGCCGCAGCGAGAGGGCCCGGTCGCCGGACCGGCCCCGCAGGGCCGGGCGCCCGAGCACGCGCAGGTCGACGGGCGCCGGAAGGCCCGGGGCGGCGGCCGCGCGGGTCGCGAGCTCGCGCTCCACCGTGGCCACGGTGGCGCGCACCAGCGACAGCACGACGTGCGTCGCCGCGGCCCGCCGCCCCGTGACGTCGAGGACGCCGAGCACCCGGCCGGTGGCGGGGTCGCGGATCGGGGCGGCCGCGCAGCTCAGCTCCTGCACGGGGCGGGAGAAGTGCTCCGCGCCGATCACCTGGACGGCGCGGCGGGTGGCGAGGGCGGTCCCGGGCGCGTTGGTGCCGACGCTCTCCTCGCGCCACACGGCGCCCTCGACGAAGCCCACCCGGTCCACGGTGCCGCGCAGGCGCGGGTTGCCCTCGACCCACAGCAGGCGGCCGACCTCGTCGGAGACGGCCACGACGAGCCCGTCGTCCGCCGCGCCGTCGACCACCAGCTCGCGCACCACGGGCATCACCGCGGCGAGGGGGTGGGCGGCGCGATAGGCGGCCAGGTCGTCGTCGGCGAGGGCGACCTGCGGGTGCGGGGTGTCCGGGTCGACGCCGCTGCGCACCGACCGGCGCCAGGAGTCGGCGACCACGGGGTCGATCCCGGCGGGCAGCTCGCCCGTGCCGATGAAGCGCTCGTACGCCGCGCGCACGCTCCGCGGGTCTCGCCTTACCCCGCTCGCGCGGGCCCCCTGACCCTTGCCTGCCACCGAGGCGGCCGTCCGCTCCACCGCGACCTCCCGACGTCGTCGTCCGGTGCGTGCGTGCCAGTGTAGGGGGCCCCAGCCAGGGATCGTCAGGCCCTGGCACGGGCGGCCCCCGTCGGGGACCCTCGTGTCGACGGGGCCCACGGGTCCGCCGACGGACGACACGGGGGCGAGAGAGCATGGCACGCAGGGAGCACGACCTCACGGTGCCCGACCTGTCGGGGACGCGGGCGCTGGTCACGGGCGCGAGCGACGGCGTCGGGCTCGAGATCGCGACCCGGCTCGCGGGGGCAGGGGCCGAGGTGCTGATGCCGGTCCGCAACCCGGGAAAGGGTGAGACGGCGGTCGCGCGGATCCTCGGGCGCCACCCCGGGGCCAGGCTCCGGCTGCTCGAGCTGGACCTCGCGTCGTTGGCGTCGGTCGCGGCGCTCGCCGAGCGGCTGCGGTCCGAGGGGGACCCGATCCACCGCCTGGTCAACAACGCCGGGGTGATGACGCCGCCCGAACGGCGCACCACCGACGACGGGTTCGAGCTGCAGCTCGGCACCAACCACCTCGGCCACGTCGCGCTCACGGGACGCCTGCTGCCGCTGCTCCGGGCGGGCCGGGCCCGGGTGACGTCGCAGACGAGCGTCGCGGCACGTCGCGGCACGCTGCGCTGGGACGACCTCAACGAGGAGCGGCACTACGACGGCATGCGCGCGTACCGCCGGTCGAAGCTCGCCTGTGCCCTGTTCGGGTTCGAGCTCGGCCGCCGCGCCCGCGCCTCGGGCTGGGGGATCACGAGCAACGTCTCCCACCCCGGTGTCGCGCCGACCAGCCTGCTGGCGGCGCGCCCGGAGGTGAGCCGCGCCGCCGACACCCGCGAGGTGCGGATGGTCCGGTGGCTCTCGGCGCGCGGCCTGGTGGTCGGGACGGTCGAGAGCGCGGCGCTGCCGGCGCTGCTGGCCGCGACGTCGCGGACGGCGCGGGACGGCGGCTTCTACGGCCCCGGGTGGCCGGGCCGGCTCGGCGGGCCTCCGGTGGAGCAGCGGCCGTGGGCGTCGCTGCGCAGCACCGCGGACGCGGCGCGGCTGTGGGCGGTGTCCGAGGAGCTGACGGGAGTCACCTTCGACTGACGTGCCTCGGCCGTCGGGCCCGCCGGTCGACGGGGGTCACTCCCGGCCGAACGCCCTGCGCAGCTCGTCCTTCGCCCGCTCGAGCACGTCCCGCTGCGCGGCGGGGAGGTTCGCCCCGGCCCGGTTGACGTAGAAGGTCAGCATCGACATCGCCGACCGGTACGGCGTGCCCTTGCGCCGCCCGCTCGCCTCGGCCGACCGCTTCAACGACGCGGCGATGCGGACCGGGTCGTCCCAGGTGAAGACGTCGTCCTCGAGGTCCAGCGCGTCGGAGTGCTCGGTGACGTCCTGCGACCACCGCTCGCGCCCCTCGTCCTGCCCGGCCATCCGGCCACGCTAGGAGCGGTCCTGCGTGCTCGCAGCGGGCCGTCCGGCCTCGCGCTCGCGCAGCGCGAGGCGCCGCGCGAGCACGGCGCAGACGACGAGCTGGAGCTGGTGGAAGATGATCACCGGCACGGCGATGACGCCGGCCGCGGCGACGGGGAAGAGCACGCTCGCCATGGGCAGGCCCGTGGCGAGGGACTTCTTGGACCCGCACATGAGCAGCGCGACGCGGTCCTCGAGGGGCAGCTTCAGGGCGGCGCCGCCCCACCAGGTGACGCCGAGCATCACGGCGAGCATGACGGCGCTCACCGCCAGCAGGGCGACGATCGCCCAGCCCGAGATGCCGGCCCAGACGCCCGCGGAGCTGGCCGCCGCGACCGCGGAGAACACGACGACGAGGATGGTGCCGCGGTCCACGCCCAGGGTGAGCCAGCGGCGGGCGCGGATCCAGTCGCCCACCCACGGCTGCAGCAGCTGGCCCACGACGAACGGGAGCAGCAGCTGCAGCAGCACGGTCTGCAGGCCGTCCAGCCCGTGCCCGGCGGTCGCGCCGCCGCCGTCGTCCGCGTCGGTCATGAGCC
This sequence comes from Isoptericola sp. NPDC057559, assembly GCF_042801555.1. Taxonomy (NCBI): domain Bacteria; kingdom Bacillati; phylum Actinomycetota; class Actinomycetes; order Micrococcales; family Promicromonosporaceae; genus Isoptericola; species Isoptericola sp. NPDC057559. The sequence continues at coordinate 101,897 of NZ_JBHVFQ010000005.1, read as the reverse complement.
ACAGGACCAGCAGCGGCGTGACGACCATGCCCAGCACGTTGGACACGGTGGCCCCGCAGATGGCGCCGGCGACGTTGCCGCGCGCCACGGACGTGAAGGCCACCGACGACTGCACGGTGGACGGGAGCAGCGACAGGTAGAGCAGGCCGGCGGCCAGCGGCGCACCGACGAGCGGCGCGACCGCCCACGCGACCACGAGCCCCAGCACGGGGAACACGACGTAGGTGGCGGCGAGGATGCCGCCCTGGAGGCGCCAGTTGCGCAGGCCGGCCCACACCTCGCGGGTGGACAGCCGCATGCCGTAGACGAGGAACAGGACGGTGACCGCGACGTCCGCCGCGACGTCCACGACCTGCTGCGCCGTCGGCGGGACCGGGACCACCAGCCCCAGGACCATCACGACGACCAGCGTGACGACGAACAGGTCCAACCAACCACTCAGCACACGACGCACCGCGCGAGTGTAGGAAATGCGCGCCCCGGGAAGCGATCCGGTCCACGCCGGCCGTGGGGCGTCGCGGCCGCACCGGCCACGCCGCCCCACGGGTACCGGGCCGGTCAGGCCGCGCGGACCTCCACGGCGTTGCGCCACGGGTCCTCGAAGCGCACGGCCGCGCCGTCGTCGCGCACCGCCACGCCGGCCCGGTCCAGGCGCTCGCGCAGCGCGCCGACGTCGTCGGCGCCGGGCACCGTGATGGCCACGGTGCCGAGGCCGAGGGTCGAGGCGCGCGGGCCGGCGCCCCGGCTGTTCCACGTGTTCATCGCCATGTGGTGGTGGTACCCGCCCGCGGAGACGAACAGCGCGCCGGGCACGCTCGCCGTCTCGGCGAAGCCGAGGGTCTCGACGTAGAAGCGGCGGGCCGCGGGCACGTCTCCCACCTGCAGGTGGACGTGCCCGACGACGGCGCCCGCCCCGGCCGCGCGGGTGCCCGCGGCACGGGCCTCCGGGTCGCCCGTGGCGAGGGCGTCCCGCGCGGCGTCGGTGAGGTGGTCGCCGAGGAAGGCGTTCGGGTCGAGGTACAGCGTGTCCATGCGCACGTGCGCGCCGTCCCAGGCCCACTCCTCGCGCGGCCGGTCGGCGTACAGCTCGACGCCGTTTCCCTCCGGGTCGGTGAAGTAGAACGCCTGCGACACCAGGTGGTCCGCGCTGCCGATGAACGTGCTCGGCGCGGTCGTCGCGACGGACGCGAGCGCGTGGGCGAGCCCGGGCTCGTCGTCGAAGAGCACGGCCGTGTGGAACAGGCCGGCCTCCCCGCGGCCGGGTGCGGGCAGGTCCCGCGCCCGGTGCAGGACGACGAGCGGCGTGGTGCCGCGGCCCAGCACGGTGGTCTCCTCGCGGCGCGCCCCGGCCGGCAGCTCGAGGCCCTCGGGCACGGCGAGCTCCGTGAGCGTCAGGGCGTCGCGGTAGTAGCGCGTCATGAGGTCGAGGTCGCGCACGTGCAGCGTGACCGCGTCCATGCGCGTGTCGTCGGCGAGGCGGTCGCCCGGGAGCGGGGTCATCAGGCCGCCAGGGCGCGGCGCAGGCCCTCGGCCAGCGGCGTGGTCGGGCGGCCGACGAGGCGGGCGAGGTCGCCCGAGGTCTCGGCGAGCAGGCCGGCGCGCGTGTCGCCGTCGAGCGCGACGACGAACCCGGCGGTGCCCTCGTCGAGGCCGGCGGCGAGCAGCGCGTCGCGGTGCTCCTCCGCGGTCAGCGGGCGGTAGGCGACGGGCCGGCCGAGCACCTCGGCCGCGGTGGCGGCGAGCTCGTCGAAGTCCCACGCCACGTCACCGGACAGCTCGTAGACGGCGCCGTCGTGCCCCCCGTCGCGGTGCGCGTCGAGCGCGACGACGGCGGCGGCCTCGGCGTAGTCGGCGCGGCTGGCGCTGGCCACGCGGCCGTCGCCGACGCTGTGCGCGATCTCGCCGGTCTCCCGGGCCTGCTGCACGTCGCCGAGGTAGTTCTCGGTGTACCAGCCGTTGCGGAGCACCGTCGTGGACAGGCCCGACGCGGCGAGCAGCTCCTCGGTGGCCTTGTGCTCGGGCGCGAGGACGAGCGGCGAGGTGTCGGCGTGCGGGGCGCTCGTGTAGACCACGCGGCCGACGCCGGCGCCCTTCGCGGCGTCGATCACGGCGCCGTGCTGGCGCGCACGCTGCCCGACGGCGGAGCCGGAGACGAGCACGAGGACGTCGACCCCGTCGAGGGCGGGGACGAGGGTCTCGGGCCGGTCGTAGTCGGCCTCCCGGACGACGACGCCGCGGGCGGCGAGGTCCGCGACCTTCTCCGTCGAGCGGGCGAGCGCCACCACGTCCGCGGGCGCGGCGCCCCGGGCGAGGAGGGACTCGACGACGAGGCGGCCCAGGTGGCCGCTGGTTCCGGTGACGGCGATGGTCATGGTGATGCTCCCCTTCAAGGACGGGTCGGGTGCGCGGCCCGCTCGGGGCCACCCCCACAGCATGCGCTAACTTTTCGAAAGTGCCAACCATGCGCAAGTGCGGCCTTCCTCACAGTGCCTGCCGCGGGATCGCGCCGTATCCTAGATCGGTGACCCCCGACTCCCCCACCGCCGTCGCCCTGGACGAGGCCACCGCCGGCCCGACCGACGCGATGATCGCCGACGTCTTCTCGCGCGGCTGCACCTCGCGCCAGGCGCTCGAGGCCGTCACCGGCCGCTGGGGCGTCCTCACGGTCGCGGGGCTGCGCGACGGCGCGGTCCGGTTCAACGCCCTGCGCCGCCGGATCGACGGCGTCAGCGAGAAGATGCTCGCCCAGACCCTGCAGGCGCTGGAGCGCGACGGCATGGTCGCGCGCGAGGTGCGCACCACCATCCCCCCGCACGTGGAGTACTCGCTGACCGACCTCGGCCGCCAGGTCGCCGACCGCCTCATCGGGCTCATCGACGTGCTCGAGGGCGCCGTCGACGAGGTCAGCGCCGCGCAGCAGCGCTACGACGCGCGCCGCGACGACGCGTGACGGGCCCCGCGACCGGCCCCGCCCCCGCGGCGGGCCGCAGCGTCGCCGTCCTGCTCGCGGCGGGGGCGGGCACCCGGCTCGGCCGGGGACCCAAGGCCCTGCTCCCCCACCGCGGCCGCCCCCTCGTCGAGCACGTCGCCCGCGTCCTGGCCGCCGGCGGCTGCGACGACGTCGTGGTCGTGCTCGGCGCCGACGCCGCGCGGGTCGCGACCGCCGCGGACCGTCTCACCGGCACCGCCGGCGCGCGCGTCGTCGTCAACGAGCGCTGGGCCACGGGCATGGGCTCGTCGCTGCAGGCCGGGGTCGCGGCAGCGCTGCAGCCCGACGACGGGTCGCCCGTCGCCCGCGTCGTCGTCGCCCACGTCGACCAGCCGGGCGTCACGCCCGGCGACGTCGCCCGCCTCCTGGCCGCGCACCGGCCGGGCCGCGTCACCGCCTCCCGCTGGGCCGACGCGCCCGCGTCCGACCAGGCCGGGCCCGAGCAGGGACGCCCCCGCTGGTCGCACCCGCTCGTGCTGGACGCCGCGCTCGCCGGACCGGCGGCGGCGAGCGCCGAGGGCGACGCCGGCGCGCGTGCGTTCCTGCGCGCGCACGCCGCGCTGATCGACGTCGTCACCCATCCCGGCGACGGCCGTGACCTCGACACCGAGGCCGACCTCGACCTCCTCGCCTGATCGCCTGATCGCGAGATCGAGGCACCCGTCGCGAGATCGACCCTCGGTGGGTCGACGTCGCGACGGGTGCCTCGATCTCGCCGTCAGGCCGTCGCGGCCGCCCTCATGCCCAGGTAGACCTTGTCGCGGGCGAGCGGGAGCTCGGTGAACCGGACGCCGGTGGCGGCGCGCAGCGCGTTGGCGAGCGCCGGGGCGACGGGGTTGAACGGGCTCTCGCTCATCGACTTCGCGCCCATCGGGCCCGTGGAGTCGGTGGTGCGCGCGAAGTAGACCTCGCTGCGCGGCACGTCCGCGAACGTGGGCAGGTGGTACTGGCGGAAGATGTCGGTCGTGACGCGGCCGGCGCCGTCGATCACGACGTCCTCGTACAGCGCGGCGCCGAGGGCCTGCGCGATGCCGCCCTCGACCTGGCCACGGCACTGGCGCGGGTTCACGACCTCGCCGGCGTCGGCGGCCTGCACGCTCTGCAGGATGCGGATCTCGCCGGTGCCGCGGTGCACGGCCACCCGGAAGCCGTGCACGTTGAACGCCACCGACCGGGGCGTGCCGCCCCAGCGCCCCTCGGCCTCGAGCCGCACGCCCGCGGTGTGCGCGTGCCGCGCCACCTCGGCCAGCGGGACCACCGCGCCGGTCTCGTACTCCACCCCGCCGGGCACCAGGCGGCACTGCGCCGACGGGGTGCCGGTGAGCGACGAGGCGACCACGCGCACCCGCTCCGCCAGCTCCGTCGCGGCCGCGAGGGACGCCTTGCCCGCCACGACGGTGCCGGTGGACCCGAAGGCGCCCGTGTCGTGCTCCACCAGGTCGGTGTCGGACTGCCTGACGACGACGTCGGCCGCCCGCTGCCCGAGCGCCGACGCGACGAGCTGCGCGTGCACGGTGGTGGTGCCGTTGCCGAACTCGGCGGTGCCGACCTCGGCCTCCACCACCCCGTCGGGGCGCAGCCTGGCGCGGGCGTGCGACACGTGCCCGCGCGGCGGCACCGTGTCGATCATGGAGACGGCCGTGCCCTCGCCGACGCCCCACTCGGCGCCGAGCCACGGCAGCGACGGGGCCGCGGGGTCCGCGCCGTACGCGGCGACGTCGCGCGCCCGGCCGCGGGCGAGGGCGTCGTCGGCCAGCTCGATGCACTGGTCGAGGCCGTAGCTGCCGTACAGCACGTCCTCCTCGGGCTCCGGGCTCGTGGAGAGCATCGCGTCGCCCTCGCGCACCACGTTGCGGCGACGCAGCTCGAGCGGGTCCATGCCGAGCTGCCGGGCCAGCTCGTCCATCGCGGACTCCACGGCGAAGATCGTCTGGCTCAGCCCGTACCCGCGGAACGCGCCGGACGGCAGCGTGTGCGTGTAGACGCAGTGCGCGTCGACCTTCTTGTTCGCGCAGGTGTAGACGGCGATCGACTCGCCGCAGCCGTGGAACATCACGCCCGGGCCGTGGTTGCCGTACGCGCCGGTGTTGCTCAGCACGTCCAGGTGCATCGCGGTGAGGGTGCCGTCGCGCCGCGCGCCCGCGCGGACGCGGATCCGGAACGGGTGCCGCGTCGTCGTGCCGACGAACGTGTCCGTGCGCGTGAGCTCGAGCTGCACCGGGCGGCCGAGCCTGAGGGCGGCGAGGCCCGCGACGTCCTCGACCAGCACCTCCTGCTTGCCTCCGAAGCCGCCACCCACCCGCTCGCACACCACGCGCACGCGGTCCATGGGCAGGTCCAGCACGCGCGCCAGGTGGCGGCGGGCGAGGAAGGGCACCTGGGTGGACGAGCGCACGACGAGCCGGCCGGCGTCGTCGAACGACGCGATCGCCGCGTGCGTCTCCAGGGCCGCGTTCTGCACCCGCTGCGTGCGGTAGGTGGCCTCGTGCACGACGGCGGCCTCCGCGAGCCCGGCCTCGACGTCGCCCAGCTCGCTGTGCAGCTCGGCGACGAGGTTCGTCCCCGGGTTCGCCACGCGCGCCTGCACCGCGTCCAGCTCGGGGTGCACCAGCGGCGCACCGGGCGCCATCGCCTGCTCGGGGTCGACCACGGCGGGCAGCACCTCGTACTCGACGCGCAGCCGGCGCACGCCCTCCTCCGCGGCCGCGACGGAGTCGGCGACGACGGCCGCCACGCGCTGCCCGACGAAGCGGACCACGTCGTCGAGGATGCGCGTGTCGTCCGGGTCGTCCGTCCACAGCTCGTGCTGGGCCGTGCTGAACCGGGCGGCGGGCGCGTCCTCGTGCGTGAGCACGGCCCGCACCCCGGGCACGGCGAGCGCGTCGGCGGCGTCGATCGCGACGATCCGCGCGTGGGCGTGGGGCGAGCGCGCCAGCGTGAGGTGCAGCAGCCCGGGGTAGGCGTCCGGGTCGACGTCGAGGGTGTAGCGCACCTGGCCGGTGACCACGCCCCTGCTCGCGGGCGCCGGCTCGCTCGTGCCGAAGGCGATGCCGGCGTCTCCCCCTGCCTCGCCGCGCGCCCGCGCGGCGGTCCAGCCGTCGTGCGGGGCGTCGCAGGCCGCAGAGCCGGCGGGGTGCTCGCGGCCGCAGCCGGCGTCGCCCAGCACGGCGTCCGCGACCGCCCGGTAGCCCGTGCAGCGGCAGAGGTTGCCCTTGAGGCTGCGGGGCAGGTCCGCGCGCTGCTCGTCGTCGAGCGTGGCCGCCGTCATGATCATGCCGGCGGTGCAGAAGCCGCACTGGAAGCCCTGCGCGTCGTGGAACCGCTGCTGCACGGGGTGCAGCCCGTCCGCGGTGGGTTCGTCCGCGGTGGCCGCGAGCCCGGCGATCGTCGTCACCTCGCGGCCCGCCGCGCGCCGCGCCGGGTACACGCAGCTGTGCACCGGCACGCCGTCCACGTGCACCGTGCAGGCGCCGCAGTCGCCGCCGTCGCAGCCCTTCTTCACGCCCGGCGACCCCTGCTCGCGCAGGAACGTGCGCAGGCACTGGCCCGCGCGCGGGACGGCGTCGACCGGGCGGCCGTCCACGCGCAGCGCGGGCAGCTCCGTCGGACCCGAGGGCCCGCACGCGGGCGTGGTGCCGGGGCGGGTGGTCGCGTCGGTCATCGCCGGCCTCCGTCGGTGCTGTCGTCCGGCGCGCCGGTCGGCGCACCGGTCAGCTCGCGGCGGATCTCCTCCGCGAGCCGGTAGGTCATGTCGCGGCGCCACGCGGGCAGGCCGTGGATGTCGTCGTGGTACAGGTCGGGCGGGATCGCGGCGTCGATCGCCGCCGCCAGGCCCGCGGCGTCCGGGTGCGCGCCGGCGCCGAAGCGCAGCTGCACCGGGCGGCGGGTCGACGCGGTCACGGTGATCACCAGCTCGCCGCCGTCGTCCGGGGCGTCGAGGCGGCCGACCAGCAGGACGCCGGAGCGGCCCAGGTTCGACAGCGACAGCCGGCGGAACGCCGTGCGGGCGCGCAGCGCGGCCGCGGGGACGCGGATCGCCCGGAGCAGCTCGCCGGGGGCGAGGGTGTTGCGCATCTCGCCGGTGACCAGCTCGGCCACGGGCTGGGTCCGCCGGCCGCCGCCCGGCCCCCAGACCTCGGCGACGCCGTCGAGCGCCGCGGTCAGCGACGTCATCGGGCCCGCGGGCAGCGACGTCGCGACGTTGCCGCCGACGGTCGACGTGTTCCAGATCTTGAACGACGCGACGAACGCGTCGCAGCACGGGCGCACGAGGTCCAGCGCGCGCCAGGCACCGCGCACCCCCGCCGACGCCGGGGCGTCGGGGAAGGCGTACAGCTCGGCGACCGTGCAGGTCGCCGCGATCTCGAGGCCTCCGTCGGTCACGGTCAGCGCCGGCCACCCGGCGGTCGTGACGTCGAGCAGGCGACGCAGCGTCCGGCTGCCGTACGAGAACAGGACGGTGCCGCCGGCCAGCCACGCGTCGCCCTCGCGCCAGTCGGCGGGGTCGGCCGTGGGGACCAGGTCGGTGACGGTGTTCATGTCCACCGGGAACGCTCCTTGCTTCGGGTCGTGCTGAGGTTCGTACAGGGGTCGCGCTGGGGGCGTGCGGTCACCGGGGGGCTGCGTGCAGCGGCCCGTCGGTGCGGCTCAGGGGGACGGCGGCGGTGCGGCCGTGGCGGACGGCGACGAGCTCGGCCACGACGGACACGGCGACCTCCTCCGGCGTCACCGCGCCGAGGTCGAGCCCGATCGGCGAGCGCAGCCGGGCGAGCTCGTCGGCGGCCACGCCCTCGTCGTGCAGCGCCTGCAACCGCTGGGCGTGGGAGCGGCGGGAGCCCATCGCCCCCACGTACGCCAGGGGCAGCCCGAGCGCGAGGCGCAGCGTCGGGACGTCGAACTTCACGTCGTGGGTGAGGACGGCGACGGCGGTGCGCCCGTCGAGGCGGCCCGCGGCGGCCTCGGCCGCCAGGTAGCGGTCGGGCCAGTCGACGACCACCTCGTCGGCCTGCGGGAAGCGGCGCGGGGCGGCGAACACCTCGCGCGCGTCGACGAGGGTCACGCGGTAGCCCAGCAGCCGCACGGCCCGGATCAGCGCGCCGGCGAAGTCGTTGGCGCCGACCACCACGAACCGGGGCGGCGGCAGCCGGGTCTCCACCAGCAGCGCGACGGGCTCCTCGGCGCACGCGCCGTCGGCCACGCCCGGCGCGGCGTGCACGGTCGCGGCGCCGCCCGCGCGCCGCACGGCCGCGACCTGCGCGGACACCGCCGGCAGGGCGGCGTCGTCCACCAGCCCCCGCAGCGCGGCGTCGTCGAGCCGGGCCGGGCCGTCGGGGAGGAGCACGGCGGTGGGCCGCGCGACGTCGAGGCGGCGCACGAGCGTGGCGGGGGCGCCGCCGTCGGCGGCGAGGCGCGCGAGCGCGACCGCGGCGGGGTCGTCCGGGTCGCCGGGGCGCACGGGCTGCACGTGCACCTCGAGGCTGCCGCCGCAGGTGAGCCCGACGGCGAACGCGTCGTCGTCGGAGTAGCCGAAGGTCTCGCGGTGGCACGCGCCGACGGCGATCGCGTCGAGCGCGGCCGCGTGCACGGCACCCTCCACGCAGCCGCCGGACAGGCTGCCGATCACGGCGCCGTCGGCGCGCACGGCCATCGCCGTGCCGACGGGGCGCGGCACCGAGCCCGAGGCGCCGACCACGGTCGCGACGGCGAACGGCTCGGCACCGGGCCGGAGCCACTCGGTCAGCTGGTCAGCAAGGGTGAGCATCGAAGATCCCTCCCCGAGGGTCGGGCCTGCCGGGTCGCGGCAGGCCCGACCGACGACGTCAGGCGCCGAGCGCCGCCGAGAGCGGGCCGCGCACGAAGTAGACGAGGAAGCCCGCGGCGACCACCCACAGCAGCGGGTGCACCTCGCGCGCCCGGCCGCAGGCGAACCGCAGCAGCACCCACGTGATGAAGCCGATCCCGATGCCGTTGGCGATGGAGTACGTCAGCGGCATGGTCACGACCGTGAGGAACACCGGCAGGGCGACCGAGAAGTCGCCCAGGTCGATCTCCTTGATCTCTCGCATCATCATCGCGCCGACCACGACGAGGGCGCCGCTGGCGACCTCGATCGGCACGACGGCGGTGAGCGGCGTGAGGAACATGGCGGCCAGGAACAGGCCGCCCGTCACGACCGAGGCCAGGCCGGTGCGCGCCCCCTCGCCGACCCCCGCCGCCGAGTCCACGAACACCGTGTTCGACGACGACGACGTCGCGCCGCCCACGACGGCGCCCACGCCCTCGACGACCAGCGCCGACTTGATCCGGGGGAAGTTCCCGTCGGCGTCGGCGAGCCCGCCCTGCTTGGCGAGCCCCGTCATCGTGCCCATCGCGTCGAAGAAGTTCGTGAAGAACAGCGTGAACACGAGCATCGTGGCCGCGAGCGCCCCGATCCGGTCGAAGGCGCCGAAGCTGAACTGCCCCAGCAGGGACAGGTCGGGCACGGACACCAGCGAGTCGGGCAGCGCCGGCACGGACAGGTGCCAGCCGCCGGGGTTGTCCGCGCTCGCCGGGCCGAGCTTGACCACGGCCTCGACGACGATCGCGACGATCGTCGTGGCGACCAGCCCGATGAGCAGGCCGCCCTTGACCTTGCGCGCCACGAGGATGCCCATGAGCAGCAGCCCGAGGACGAAGATCATCGTCGGGACGGTGGTGATCGACCCGCCGTCGCCGAGCTGCACCGGCGGGCCACCCTCCGTGGGGGTGACGAAGCCGGCGTCGACGAAGCCGATGAAGGCGATGAACAGGCCGATCCCGACCGTGATGGCGGCCTTGAGCTGGCGCGAGACGGCGTTGAAGATCGCCGACCGCGCGCCGGTCACCGCCAGGAGCACGATGAGCAGGCCGTTGATGAGCACGAGGCCCATCGCCTCGGGCCAGGTCACGTCGCCGACGACGGCCACGGCGAGGAACGAGTTGATCCCCAGGCCGGCCGCGAGCGCGAACGGCAGGTTCGCGACGAGGCCGAACAGGATGGTCAGCACGCCCGCGGCGAGGCCGGTGACGGCGCCGACCTGGGCCGTCGCGAGCCAGCCGCCCGCGACGTCGGTGGGCGCGTTCTCGGCGCTCGTGCCGCCGAGGATCAGGGGGTTGAGGATGACGATGTACGCCATCGCGAAGAAGGTCACCAGGCCGCCACGGATCTCGCGTCCCGTGGTGGAGCCTCGTTCGGTGATCCTGAACAGCCGCTCCAGCACGCCGCGGCGGGCGCCGGTGGAGGGCGTCTTGTCGTTCTCGGCGGTGTCCCGCCGGGTACCCAGGATGGTCACGTCCTTGTGTCCTTTCCGGCCCGCGCGCGTCAGTAGTCGATGCGGGTCTCGAGGACGCGCCACGCGTCGAACGGCGCGACGGCGCTGTCGGTGCGCTCGTGGCGCACGGTCATGACTCCGCCCGCGGCCCGGGTCTCGGGCGTGGCGGCGAGGAAGTCGTAGAACACGGCGTCGTCGAAGCCTGCGGCGGCCGCGTCGTGGCGGTCGGCGGCGAAGTAGACGGCGTCCACGCGCGCCCACAGGGCGGAGGCGAGGCACATCGGGCACGGCTCGCAGCTCGAGTAGAGGACGGCCCCCGACAGGTCGAAGGTGCCCAGCTGGGCGCAGGCCCGCCGGATGGCGGTGACCTCCGCGTGCGCGGTGGGGTCGTTGTCCTGGGTCACGCGGTTGTTGCCCTCGACGACGCGGCCGTCACGGGTGACGATCACGGCTCCGAAGGGGCCTCCCGCGTTCGCGACGCTGTCGACGGCCAGGGTGACGGCCTTCTCGAGGTGTGCTGCGTCCACGGGAACGGCCGTGCGGACTGGCTGGGTGCTGATCACGGCATTGCGGTCCATGGTGAGTCTCCACGGTTCGGGCAGCGACCCCCGGGCGCACCACGGGTCCGTCGGCACCTCACCGGGTCCGGTACGGGACCGGGTGCTCGGCGGGCCGCTGCAGGCGAGTTGTCCTTCATGCCGCCTGGTAGATAGCTGCCGGTGTCGGATCGATCTCGTCGATCACCGCACGGGAGTCGACGTCGACGTCCGTGCGGCCCGGGCCCGCCTTTGGCATTCGCGACGCTACACCTGCGGCGAGGGCGACTTCAAGGATTTCGGAATCACATTTCCGTATCGCGGGCGTTTCGCGCGGATGACGACCGTCTCGCATCGTGGTCCCACATGATGGACACGGGCTGTCGCCCCAGGTGGCGCAGTTCCTAGAGTGGGGACGACCACCGCCCCCGCCGGCGCCCGGACGCCGCACAGATGGAGGAACCATGCCCGCACCCACCGACCCGACGCCGCGCCTCGCCGAGTACGCGCACCCCGAGCGCCTCGTCACGACCTCGTGGCTCGCGGAGAACCTCGACACCCCGGGCCTCGTGGTCGTGGAGTCCGACGAGGACGTGCTGCTGTACGAGACGGGCCACATCCCCGGCGCGGTGAAGATCGACTGGCACACCGACCTGCTGCAGCCGGTCGAGCGCGACTACCTCGACGGCGCCGGCTTCGCCGACCTGCTGGCCGGCCGCGGCATCTCGCGCGACACGACCATCGTGCTGTACGGCGACAAGAACAATTGGTGGGCCGCGTACACGGCGTGGGTCTTCACCCTGTTCGGGCACGAGGACGTCCGCCTGCTCGACGGCGGCCGCAACCTCTGGGTCGCCGAGGGCCGCGACCTCACCACCGACGTCCCCTCCCCCGCGCCCGGCACGTACCCCGTCGTCGAGCGCGACGACACCACGTTCCGCGCCTTCAAGGAGGACGTGCTCGCCCACCTCGGCAACGGCCCGCTGGTCGACATCCGCTCCCCGCAGGAGTTCTCCGGCGAGCGCCTGCACATCCCGGACTACCCGGAGGAGGGCGTGCTGCGCGGCGGCCACATCCCGTCCGCGCGCAACGTCCCCTGGGCCACCGCGGTCGCCGAGGACGGCACCTACAAGCCGCGCGCCGAGCTCGAGGCCATCTACCAGGAGGGCGGCCTCGGCCTCACCGGGGGCGACTCCGTCATCACGTACTGCCGCATCGGCGAGCGCTCCAGCCACACCTGGTTCGCGCTGCGCTACCTGCTCGGCATCGACGACGTGCGCAACTACGACGGGTCGTGGACCGAGTGGGGCAACGCCGTGCGCGTGCCGATCGTCGCGGGCTCCGAGCCCGGCGAGGTCCCCGCGGGCCTCAAGGAGCGCCAGGCCGCCTGACCGCACCCCCTCGTCGAGCCTGCCGGGACGCGCTCCCGGCAGGCTCGACCGCCGTCGACCCCTGCGAGACTGGAGCCATGACCGACGCCGCCACCCTGCCCGAGACGCTGTCCGAGATCCGGGAGGACTTCCTCGCCCTGCCCGAGCGCGATCGGCTGCAGCTCCTGCTGGAGTTCTCGCGCGAGCTGCCCGGCCTGCCCGCCCGCTACGAGAGCGCGCCGGGCCTGCTGGAGCGCGTCGAGGAGTGCCAGTCCCCCGTGCGCGCGTTCGCGGAGGTCGACGGCGACGTCGTGCACTTCTACGCCACCGCGCCCGAGGAGGCGCCGACCACCCGCGGGTTCGCGTCGATCCTGGCCCAGGGCCTGTCCGGGCTCACCCCGCAGCAGGTGCTGGACGTGCCGGACGACTTCCCGCTCATGATCGGCCTCACCCGCGCCGTGAGCCCGCTGCGCCTCAACGGCATGGCCGGCATGCTCACCCGTGCCAAGCGGCAGGTGCGCGAGCAGCTCGCCGCCTGATCCTCGCGGTCGGCCGTCCGACGCCGGACGGCCGACCGACGCCGGACGGCCGACCGCACCGCGTCAGAAGTCGAACAGGTCCTCGAGCCAGGACTCCTTCTTCTTGCGCTTGCGGTAGCGCGGGTCGTACCCGCGGTCGTCGTGCCGCTTCTCGTCGTAGCGACGGTCGTCCCGACGGTCGTCGTACCGGCGGTCGTCGTAGGCGCGGGGGTCCGGGGCACGGTCGTCGTACCGGGGCGGGTAGGCGGGCGCGGCCGGGCCGCCGTACGCCGGCTCGGCCGCGGCGACGGGGCTGCCGGCCTCGGCGGCGATCTCGGCCTCCATCGAGCGGTCGATGATCTTGTCGAGCTCGCCCCGGTCGAGCCACACTCCGCGGCATGTCGGGCAGTAGTCGATCTCGACGCCCTTGCGCTCGGTCATCACGAGGACGGACTGGTCGTGGGGACACTGCATGGCGTGCTGCTCCTTCGTCGGGTGGTGGGGACAACGGCCCGGACCGGCGCAGGGTTCCCCCGATGTGCGAGAGTGTGCGCATGACGGTGCTCGTGGCCTACAACCCCTCGCCGCACGGTGAGGCGGCCGTCCGGACGGCGATCGCGGAGGCGGCCCGCAGGGGCCTCGCCCTGCACGTCGTGCACCTGGCCCGGTCGGACGACCCGGTCGACGGCGACCCGCTCGAGAGCCTCCTCGCCGAGGCGCCGCAGGGCGTGGACGTCCAGCCCGTCACCCGCCGGTCCGCCGGCACCGAGCCCGCCGACGCGATCCTCGACGCCGCCGACCAGGCCGGCGCGACGCTCGTCGTCCTCGGCTCGCGCAAGCGCTCCAGCGCCGGCACGTTCCTCATCGGCACGACGACGCAGCGGGTGCTGCTCGACGCCTCCGTGCCCGTGCTCGTCGTCAAGGACGCCTACGACGCCTGACCGGGCCGTCAGCGCCCCACGGGCAGGGCACGCGGCTCCCGCTCGGGAGCGATGACGTCGCCGCCGGGAACGACCAGCGGCCGTAGGTCGCCGCGCGCGGCGTCCACGCGCTCCACGGGGAGCCGCTCCACGCCGCCGGCCTCCGCCATCCACCAGCCCAGGTTGGGCGCGAGGGCGGCGTAGCCGTCGCGCAGCACGTGCCGCAGCACCGTGTCCGCGAGCCGCACGCCGTCGCGCCACGCCGACGCGACGCCGCCGGCCGGACCGGCGATCTCCGGCACCGACGTCACTGTCGCGGGCAGCGCCAGGACCCGCAGGCCGCGGCGGAACACGACGCGCCCGTCGACCGTCCCGTAGCGGGGCCAGGTGCGCTTGGCCACGTTGACGACCCGGAACGGCCACGGCGGGGACTGCGCCAGGATCAGCTCGGCGCGCGGCGTCAGCTGGCGCGCGAGGCGGCGCTCGTCGAACTGCACGCCCGCGGCCCGCATCTCCTCCGCCATCCACTGCAGCGCCATGTCGGACAGGCCGCAGCGCGCTCCCCCGCCGCCGACGTCGCCGTGCGTGCCGGGGAACCACACCTGCTGCACGCGCTCGGGCGGGTCCCCGTCGGGAACGGTCCACAGGCAGGGGGCGAACGTCAGGCGCCGCTCGTCGATCGCCAACGCCTGCCGAGCGGTGACGACGGCGGGCGACAGCGACACGTCGTGGAAGCGGTTCTTGCGCCGCGACGGCCCGGGCACCCCGAGCGCGCCGACCGTGTCGAAGACGCCGAGGAACCGCACCGGCACCTCGATGCCGTGGGCGGCGCGGAACCGCTTCTTCTCGGCCGCGACCTCGGCGCCACGGCTCAGCACAGCCTGCGCCCTGCGGTGCCGCCACGAGCCGGGCCTCGTGCCCGCCGCCGTGCGCTCCGCCCGCGCGACGCGGCGGGGCGACGGCGGCTTGAGCCGGTAGACCCGCTCGGCCTCGTGGAGCAGCCCGTCGTCGGTCGCCTCCGGGGTGAGCAGCCCCACCTGGGACAGCATCCCGACGACGCTGCGCGCCGTGTAGGCCCCGCGCGAGTACCCGAGCACCACGATCTCGTCGCCCTGCTCGTAGTTCATGGCCAGGAAGCGGTACCCGTCCACGACGTTGCGCGTGAACCCGTACCCGAACGCCCCGCCCAGGAGCTGGTCCGCCAGGTAGCCGCGGGCGCCGACGCCCGCCACGTACCCGACGACCTGCTCGACGTCCGGCTGCCGGCTCCCTCCGGAGCGCAGCACGGACCGCGCGAGCTTCTCGATGTTGGAGACCTGCGGGTTCACCGCGTGGCTCCACGTCCCGTCGCAGCACAGCACCAGTCGCTTCATCGTCGTCCTCCCCACGTATCTCGGAGGGCCGCGGGACCGCGGTGATACGGCGAGCGCGCGCGGCGGGACGCCGGGGTCAGACGACGACGCGGATGACGGCACTGTGGTCGAGCTCCGCGTCGCCGCGGTCGACCATCCGCTGGTAACGGTCGCGCGCCACCTGCGTCAGGGCGGTGTCCACCCCCAGGGCCTCGCCGGCAGCGATGCCGAACTCGAGGTCCTTGAGCTGCGTGCGGCAGGCGCCGCCGTGCTCGTAGTCGCCCGTGAGGTATCGGCGGCTCTTGTCGGCGAGGAGCCGCGAGCCGGCCAGGCCGCCGCCCAGCACCTCGAGGACGGTCGCGAGGTCGAGCCCGCCCGCGCGCGCGATCGCGACCGCCTCGGCGAGCGCGTTGAGCGTGCCGCCCACGATGATCTGGTTGCACGTCTTGGTGAGGGAGCCGGCGCCCACGGGGCCCAGGTGGCGCACCGTGGTCCCCATCGCGTCGAGCAGCGGCCGGACGGCGGCCACGTCGGCGTCCGCCCCGCCCGCCATGATGCTCAGGCTGCCGGCGACGGCGCCCTCGACGCCGCCGCTCACGGGCGCGTCGACCAGCCGGACCCCGTCCGCCGCGAGCTCCTGCGCCCACGCGGTGACCGCCACCGGGCTCACCGTGCTCATGACCACCAGCACCGGGTCGACGACCCCGGCCGCCGCCCACCCCGCGCGCAGCCCGTCCGCCCGCTCGACGACGTCGCGCACCTGCGGCAGGTCCGGCAGCATCACGACCACCACGGGCCGCGCGGCGTCCGCCGGTGTCGCCGCGACCGTCGCGAGCGGCTGGTCCCGGGCGGCCGCCTCCGCCTTCGCGGCGGTGCGGTTCCACAGCGCGACGTCGAACCCCGCCGCCAGCAGGTTCCGCGCCATCGGCGCCCCCATCGGACCCGTGCCGACGAACCCGATCGACGTGCTCAGCATCGTTGCCCCCTCTGCCACGGTCACCGGTGGTCGCGACGACCCGGCAGGCCCAGGGTAGGGCGAACCGGGGTGACCGAGCGGCGCGGTCCGGCCCCATATCGGCTGGATCGGGGTCACTAGGGTGCGACCATGCACCCCCACGACCACCCGCTCGCCGGCCGCACCGCGCTCGTCACCGGGGTGTCCCGGCGCAAGGGCATCGGCTATGCCGTCGCCCGGGAGCTCGCCGGCCTCGGGGCGAGCGTCTTCTTCCACCATTTCGCCCCGCACGACGCGAACCGGCCCTGGGGCGGCGACGACCTCGACGAGGTCCGCGCGGGCGTGCGCGGCGCGCTCCTCGGCACGGCCGTGAGCGGCGACGCCGGCGCGGACCTCCGTGACCCGGAGCAGATCGACGCCCTCGTCGACGCCGCCCGGGACCTGACGGGCACGCTCGACGTCCTCGTGTGCAACCACGCGCGCAGCGGCGGCGACGGGTCGATCCTCGACATGTCCGCGGACACCCTCGACGCGTTCTGGGAGACGAACACCCGCTCCACCCTGCTCCTCACCCGGCGTTTCGCGGCCCAGCACCGGGCGGGCGCGCCTGCGACCCGCCCGGGGGAACGGGTGGCCCGGACCGCGCCGGCGGATCCCACCGCCGCGCCCAAGGTCATCTGGATGACCTCGGGCCAGCAGCAGGGCGCGATGCGCGGCGAGGTGGCCTACGCCACCTCCAAGGCTGCGCTCGCGGGCGTCACCGCCACCGTCGCCGCCGAGCTGCTGGACCTGGGCATCGTCCTGAACACGGTCAACCCCGGCCCGGTCAACACCGGATACCTGGACCCGGGGTCCACGGACCGCCCCCTCGACGAGCTCGAGGCGCTCCGGGCCGCCACGCCGTTCGGCCGCTGGGGCGAGCCGACCGATCCCGCGGCACTCATCGGCTGGCTCGTCTCCGCTCCCGGCTCCTGGGTCGTGGGGCAGGTCCTGACGTCGGACGGCGGTTTCGGCCTGCAGTGACGCGTCTCGCCTTGCGGCTCGGTCAGCGCAGCCGGCGCAGGAACTCGCGCGTGCGCTCCTGCTGCGGGTCGCCGAGCACCTGGGCGGGCGTGCCCTGCTCGTGGACCCGCCCCTCGTGCAGGAAGACGACCTGGTCGGCGACCTCGCGCGCGAAGCCCATCTCGTGGGTGGCCACGAGCATCGTCGTGGGACGACCGGCGACGCCCTCGGTGCGCAGGGACAGCAGCAGGTCGAGCACCTCGCCCACCAGCTCGGGGTCGAGGGCGGAGGTCACCTCGTCGAGCAGCAGGAGCTCCGGCCCGCTGACGAGGGCGCGCGCGATGGCCGCGCGCTGCTGCTGGCCGCCGGACAGCTGGTCCGGGTAGGCGTGCGCCTTGTCGGACAGACCGACGCGCTCGAGCATCTCCAGCGCGGCCGCCTCGGCCGCGCGGCGCGGCACGCGGTGCACGACGCGCGGCGCCAGGGTCACGTTCTCCAGCACGCGCAGGTGCGGGAACAGGTTGTACTGCTGGAACACCATCCCCAGCCGGGCACGCACGGAGTCCGCCGCCACCCACGGGTCGGCGACGTCGAGGCCGTCGAGCAGCACCTGCCCGTCGTCGACCTCCTCCAGCAGGTCGACCACCCGCAGCAACGTGGACTTGCCGGACCCCGACGAGCCCACGACGACGACGCACGACCCCGCGGCGACGTCCAGGTCGACGCCGTCGAGGACCACCTTGCGCGCGTCCCCCGTGCCGAAGGACTTGCGGACGCCGCGCAGCGACAGCAGCAGCGCGCCCGGCACGGCGCCGGCGCTCATCGCACCACCCCCGCGCCGGCGACCCCGCGCAGCTCGCCGCGCCAGCCCTGGCGCGCCGACCAGGCGTCGACGAGGCGCGTGAGCGGGATCGAGATCGCGAGGAACAGCAGGCCCGCGACGACGTAGGGCGTGAAGTTGTAGTCCCCGGTGGTCGCGATCTGCGCGGCGCGGATCGCGTCCACCGCCCCGAGGATCGAGATGAGCCCGGAGTCCTTCTGCAGCGACACCAGCATGCTCGCCACGGGCGCCGTGACGTTGCGGACCGCCTGCGGCAGCACGACGCGGCGGGCGGCCTGGCCGCGGGACAGCCCGAGCGACCGGGCGGCGGCGACCTGGGACGGGTGCACCGACTCGATGCCCGCGCGGAAGATCTCCGCGAGGTACGCGGTGTAGCAGACCACGATCGACAGCCCGCCGAGGAAGGCGGCGCTCACCGGCAGCCACGGCAGCCGCAGCGCGGGCAGCCCGAAGCCGACCAGCAGCAGCACGAGCAGCAGCGGCACCCCGCGGAACACGTCCACGTACCCGACGGCGAGGATGCGCAGCGGGAACAGCGCAGGCAGGCGCGACGTCCGCACGACCGCCAGCAGCATCCCGACGACGAGCGCCACGACGCTCGCCACGACCCACACCCGCAGGTTGAGCCACAGCCCCGCCGCGACCTCGGGCAGCACCTCCCAGGCCCGCTCGGGCGAGAAGAACGCCTCGCGCGCCCGCTCCCAGCCGGGCGCCGTCGTCACGACCCACACGACCGCGGCCAGGACGATCGCGGTGGCCACCCCGGCCACGAGCAGCGCCCGGTGGTGCTGGGCGCGCCGGTAGGCCGCGCGGGCGCGCGCCCGCTCCGACGGCCGCCAGCCGTCGGTCGTCGCGGTCGTGGGGTCGCTCACGCGGGGGTCAGGAGAGCTCGGGGACGTCGTCCGACTTGAGCCACGTGGTCCGCAGCTCGTCGAGGGTGCCGTTCTCCTCGAGCGTGTCGACGGCGGCCGAGATGCACGCGGTGAGCGACGACCCCTTGTCGAGCACCAGCCCGAGCTGCTCCGGCTCACCGACGGGCGGGAGCGTGCCGACGACGTGCGTGTCCGGGAAGTAGACCGTCGAGGCGGCGACGCCCTGGTCGACGTCCATCACCATGGCGTCGATGGTGCCGGAGCTCAGCGCGGTCATCCCATCTCCCGCGGCGTTGAACGGCGTGACCTCGACGTCGTCGCCCCACGCCGCGTCGGCGGCCGCGAGCGACGTCTGGGAGGCCGTGACGCCCACCTTGGCGCCCTTGAGGTCCGCGAGGCTCGCGGCGTCCGCGAACTCGCCCTCGTCCGCCACGATGACGCCCTGGCGGCTGGTGAGGTACGGGCTGGAGAAGTCGACGGCGCCCTTGCGCTCGTCCGTGATCGTGGTCTGGTAGGCCGCGACGTCGAACGTCTTCACGGCCGGGCTGATGATCTGCTCGAAGGTGACGGAGGTCCACTCGACGTCGTCCTTCGCGAAGCCCAGCTCGTCGGCGACGGCGTACACGAGGGCGGACTCGAAGCCCTTCCCGCTGCTCGGCTCGCCCACGTACCAGGGCTCGAAGGGGTCGCTCGCGCCGACGGTCAGGGTGCCGCCGGTGAGCGTCTTCATGCCCTCGGGCGTGCAGTCGGTCGCGCTGCCGGAGGCCGTCGAGGCGACGTCGTCGCCGCCGTCGGACGACGAGCACCCCGCGATCGCGAGCGAGGCGGCCGAGGCGAGGGCGACCGCGAGAAGCGGGCGGGAGGTGCGCACGGGTGGGGCCTTTCCGAAGGAGGAGGGACGCGGCGGGTCGCGCCGTCGACGACCCTATGCCGCCGGCGGGTCCTGGCGGCATGGCGGTCGTCACAGGACAACCCGCGCCCGGTTGTCGATCTTCCCGGGTTGTCGATCCGCCGCGCCCTCGCGCGTCATCCAGGTGGACGATCCACCACGAGGAAGGACGATGGGACCATGACCACCTACGTCGTGCTGCTGCCGGGAGTCGAGGACGTCTTCGAGCAGGCCAGCGCCGAGGAACGGGCCGCGATCTACGCGCGGCACGAGGAGTTCGCCCGGACGCTCGCCGAGCGCGGGCACACCGTGGCCGGAGGCGCCGAGCTGACGCACTCCCGCACCACCAAGCAGGTCCGCCGCGGCGGCGGGGGCCGGGTCGTCGTCACCGACGGCCCGTACGCCGAGACGGCGGAGCAGCTCACCGGGTTCTACCTGGTCGAGTCCGACGACCTCGACGACCTGCTCCAGGTGTGCGCCCTCCTCGCCGGCGACCCCGGCGACGCCACCGCCGACGGCGTCGTGGAGGTGCGCGCCGCCGTCGACCACGGGGGGCCGGACGCGTGAGGCGCGCGGTCGGGTCGCTCGTCGACCCCACGTGACGGCGCCGGAGCCCTCCGCGCGGCTGGCCGACCTGATGCGCGACGAGTGGGGCCGTCTGCTGGCCCTGCTCGTCGCGCGGTTCCGCCGGCTGGACCTCGCGGAGGACGGCCTCGCGGAGGCGTTCGAGGCGGCCGCCCGCACCTGGCCGCGCGACGGCGCGCCCGCGAACGGCGCCGCCTGGCTGCTCACCGCGGCCCGACGCCGCGTGCTCGACCGGCTCCGCTCCGAGCAGGTGCTGGCCCGGGCGATGCCGCTGCTGGAGGTGGAGGCGGACCTCGCCGCGCGGGCCCGCCGTGTGATGGCGGACGCCGGCGAGCCGCTCACCGACGAGCGGCTGCGCCTGGTGCTGCTGTGCGCGCACCCCCGGCTGTCGCGGGAGGCGGCGTCCGCGCTGAGCCTGCGCCTCGTCCTCGGCGTGCCGACCGCCGACGTCGCCCGCCTGTTCCTGCAGTCGACGCCGACGATGGCCGCCCGGCTCACCCGGGCCCGCAAGAAGCTCGCCGGGGAGCGGTTCGCCCTGCCGCCGGGCGCGGAGCTCGCGGACCGGCTCGCCGTCGCGGCGGACGTCGCCTACCTCGCCTTCACGGCCGGGTACGCCCCGGCCACCGGGGACGCGGTCGTGCGCGCCGAGCTCGCGGGCGAGGCGGTCCGGCTGGTCCGGGTCCTGCGCGACGTCCGGCCCCCGGACGGCGACCTGGACCGCGCGACGGAGCTCGACGCGCTGCTCGCCCTGGTGCTCCTGCAGCACTCACGCCGCGACGCCCGGGTCCGGGACGGCGCGCCCGTCCTCCTGCCCGACCAGGACCGCACCGCGTGGCACCAGGACGAGATCGGCGAGGCCCTGGACCTCCTGGCGCCGCTCGCCTCCGCGCCTCCGGCCCCGTACCTGCTGCAGGCACTGGTCGCCGCGGAGCACGCCATCGCCCCCACGGCCGCCGCCACCGCCTGGGACCGCGTCCTCGCCCGCTACGACGAGCTGCTCGCGCTCACGGACACCCCCGTGGTGCGGCTCAACCGCGCCGTCGCCGTCGCGGAGGTCGCCGGGCCGCGGGCGGGCCTCGACGCCCTCTCCGGCGTGGCCCTGCGCGGGCACCGGCTCCCGTCGCTGCGCGCGGAGCTGCTGCGGCGCGCCGGGGACCTCGACGGCGCGCGCCACGCCTACGACGCGGCCGTCGCCCTCTGCGACAACGCCGCGGAGCGCGACCACCTGCGCCGCCGGCGGGCCGAGCTCGCCTGACGGGCACCGGTCAGGGGTGCACGTGCGCCCGGTGGCCCGTCTGCGCCGAGATGTCCTGCTCCGCCTGCTCGAGCAGCACGTCCGCGAGCCGGCGCAGCGCGCGAGCGGCCGCCACCTCGTCCCCGATCACCGGGATCTCCGTGTCGCCCGGGTCCTTGCGCGCGTGCCCGACGGCGCGCAGCGAGCCCACGTCCGGACCCGGGGTCAGCATCGCCTCCGCCGTCGTGCTGCCCGCCGCCTCCACGAGGGTCACCCGCACGTCCCAGGTGAGCGCCCGCGCCGGCTCCCGCCGCGAAGGCCGCGCCGGCTCGGGCCCCCCGCCGTCGTGCTGCACCAGCGTGTCGGCCCCGGGGAAGACCAGCGTCTCCTCCCCCGTGTCCGACCAGCGCACCTGGAACGGCGGGGAGCCGTCCCCGTGGGGGCACGCGATCACGATCCCGTCGCGGACCGCACCGCCGACCACCCCCGACGCCACCACGATCCGGTCGCCCACCGTCGCCCTCATCGCCGCCTCCTCGCGCCGTCGTCCGCCCGCCGCCCGAGCCCGGTCCTCCCATCATGCGCTGACGCGCGGGGCCAGGCAGCGCGGCGGCCGGCACCGGGTCAGTGGGAGCGCAGCGCGGCGATCAGCTCGCCCTTCCGCATCGACGACCGGCCCTCGACGCCGATCTCGGCGGCGCGCCTGCGCAGGTCGGCCACCGTCCAGTCGTCGTAGGAGCCGGACCGGCCGCCCTTGGCGCCGACCTTCCCTCGGCCCCGCGCCGCGGCGGCGTTCGCGATCCGCGCGGACTTCTCCTTGCTGTTGCCCTCGTCGCGGAGCTCCTCGTACAGCTCCTTGTCCTTGACGCTGGGTCCTGCGTCCCGTCGAGGCATGGTCAGCTCCCTCCGTCCTGCCGCGGCCGCCCGCGCGTCGGCTCCACGCGGAGGTCGCCCTCGTGCGAGGTCCGAGCTCCTTCCGACCCTAGGTCGGGCACCCGGTCCTCGCCCGGTCGCGCGAGGCGCGCGCCGGCCAGCACCACGCCGGCCAGCACCATGACGCCTGCGGCCAGCGCGAAGAACGCCCCGACGCCCCAGGACCCGGCCACGACGCCTACGGCGCCGTAGGTGAGCGGGCTCAGCCCGAGCGTCGCCAGCGAGAGCAGGGCGGTGACGCGCCCCAGCAGGGCGGGGGGCGTGGACTGCTGGATCCGCCCGTGGCAGATCACCATCACGGTGCCCGTGGTCACCCCGAGGAGGGCGCCCGCGACGATCGCGTGCGCCGTGTCCGGGGTGCTCCCGAGCAGCAGCAGGAGCGGGGCGGTCGCCCCGAGCGCGACGAGCGTCGTGAGGCGCCCCGGCGCGGCGACCGGGAGCGTCGCCAGCAGCACGCTCACCACGATCCCCCCGACGCTGAAGGCGGCGAGCACGGCGCCGGCGGCGGCGACGGGCCAGCCCCGTTCCTGGGCCAGCAGGACGACGCCGATCGCGACCGGCCCGGAGAACGGCAGCTCCGACAGGGCCGTGCCCACCACGAGCGGGACCAGCCCCTGCCGTCGCAGCTGCGACAGCCGCAGGGGCGGCTCCGGCGGGGCGTCCGCCGCGACCCGCGCCGTGCGGTCGCGGCTGCGCACGGTGAGCAGCAGGACGACCGACAGGGCGAACAGCACCGCGACCGAGGCGAGCGCCGCGGGGATGCCGAGCACCACGAGCCCCGCGCCGAGCGCCGGACCGACCGCGTTGCCGGCGCGCAGCCCGGTCAGCCGCCACGCCTGCAGCCGCGGGAGCGCCTCGGGGGGCACGAGCCGCACCGGCATCGCACCGACCGCCGGGATGAAGCACGCGTCGACCACGCCGAACGCGACGGCGAGCACCGCGAGCCACCAGGGCACCAGCCCGAACCAGGACGCCGCGCCGGTGGCCAGCAGGAGCAGCAGGGTCCGGGCGCCGTCCGTGGCGATCGCGATGCGGCGCGGATCGACCCGGTCCGCGAGCACGCCCCCGAGCAGCATCAGCAGCGCGCGCGGCACGGCACCGAGCGCCAGGACGACGCCCGAGGTGCGCGGCCCGCCGGCCTCGGCGGCAGCCCAGGTGAGGACCAGGAAGTAGCTGACGTCGCCCACGACCGCCGCGGTGTACGCCACCACCCAGCGCGCCGCGCTCCCCCGCCAGCCCGCGTCGCCGCTCATGGTCGCCGGTACAGCTGCACCTGGACGATCGTCGGCGCGACCTGCGCCGCGCCCTCGTCGGCCTCACCGGGGGCCACCGACCTGGCGCGGTAGCGCGCCAGGAGGGCGAGCAGCTCCGACCGCAGCTCGTCGGCGGTCGCCTCGTCGATGCGCAGGCGGTCGTCCACGAACGCCGCACGCTCGAGCCACTCGGCCGACGCCGCCGGGACGGTGGCCGCGAGGTCGCGGAGGTCGTCGGCCAGCGCGACGAGCGACGACCCGACGTACTCGCGCGACAGGTCGTCCTCGTGCGCCGCGGGGTCGAACTGCACCGAGTCCGCGACGGCGCGCCACCACCGCTCGCGCCGCGTGCCGCGGCCCGGCTCCTCCACGATCAGGCCGCCCTCGGCCAGGCGGCGCAGGTGGTAGCTCGCGGCGCCCGAGTCCAGCCCGAGCTCGCGCCCGAGCGCACGGGCGGTGCTCGGTCCGTCGGTCCGGAGCCGCCGCAGGAAGGCGAGGCGCATCGGATGGGCCAGCACGCGGAGCTGGGCGGTGCCGACCTCGGCCGGCTGCCCGGGGACCTCGTCGTCGTGATCCATACGGGCACCGTAGGGATGCGAAGAGTTCTTCGCAATAGATGCGAACAACTCTTCGCACCGCGACCTGGGCCGCCTGCCCCGATCAGCCGCCCGGACCGTCGCCGCCCGGACATGACGAAGGCCCCGACCGGAATCCGGTCGGGGCCTTCTGGATGTCGACGACATCCCGTGGTAGCGGGGGCAGGATTTGAACCTGCGACCTCTGGGTTATGAGCCCAGCGAGCTACCGAGCTGCTCCACCCCGCGTCGACTCCCTGAACATTACGGCGTCATCGGGCCCGAATCAAATCGCATCGGGCGAATGGGACGGAGGTCACACCGACGACGCCCTCCGACCAGCGACGACACCCGTCCCGGCGACGGCGGGGCCGCCGGTCCCGACGGACCGACGACCCCGCGTCGCGTGCCTCGACCAACCGGTCAGCCGGCCGACTCGATCTCCTTCTCCGCCGACACGGCGTCCTCGATCGCCTTCTGCAGGCGGTCCTGCGCCTTGCCGTAGGCGGTGAAGTCGCCGTCCTTCAGCGCCTTGTCGCTGTCGGACAGCGCGTCGTTCGCCTCCTGGAGGGCGGAGTTGAGCCGCGTCTGCGCGTCGCCCGACGGCGTGGTCGTCGGGGTCGGCTCGGTGGACGGCGTGGTCGAGGGCTCCGTGGAGGGCTGGGTCGAACCGTCGCCCTCGCCCTCGACCGGCGCCGTCGGCACCTCGTTCTGCGCCTCGCCCGACGCGTCGCCGGCGTTCGCGCCGGAGTCGCCGCCGAACACCTGGTCGAGCGCCTCGTCCAGCGTCTCCGCGTATCCGGTCTGGTCACCGAACGCCACCAGCACCCGGCGCAGCAGCGGGAACTGCGTGCCGCCGGCCGACTGGATGTACACGGGCTGCACGTAGAGCAGGCCGCCACCCACCGGCAGGGTGAGCTGGTTGCCTCGCACGACGTTCGACGAGCCGCGCTCCAGGATGTTGAGCTGCTCCGAGATCGTCGGGTTCGAGTCGAAGTTGTTCTGCACCTGGCCGGGGCCGGGCACGGTCGAGTCGCGGGGCAGCTCCAGCAGCCTCAGCTCGCCGTAGCCGTCCGCCACCTTGCCCGCCGTCGAGCCGGCGTCGCCGTCGGCCGCCAGGTACCCGGTGAGGATCTCGCGGTCGGTGTTGCCGCCGGGGATGAAGGTGCTCGTCAACGAGAACGCCGACTCCTCCTGCCCGGGCATCTGCAGCGACATGTAGTACGGCGGCTGCTTGGCCGCGGGCGCGTTCTTGTTCGCGACCGGGTCCTCCGGGTTCGCCCAGAAGTCCTGGCCGGAGAAGAACTGGCCGGCGTCGTTCACGTGGTACTGGGTGAGGAGCGTCCGCTGCACCTTGAACATGTCCTCGGGGTAGCGGATGTGGCTCATCAGGTCGCCCGAGATCTCCGACATCGGCTTCACCGAGGTCGGGAAGACGCCCGACCAGGCCTTGAGGACCGGGTCGTCGGTGTCCCAGGCGTAGAGGGTCACCGAGCCGTCGTAGGCGTCGACCGTGGCCTTCACCGAGTTGCGGATGTAGTTGACCTCCTGCGGCATCTCCACCGGGACGCCCTGGGCCGCGAGGGTCAGGGAGTCCGCGGTCGCCTCCTGCATCGGCCTGCTGGTCGAGTACGGGTAGGCGTCCGACGTCGTGTACGCGTCGACGATCCACTTGACGCGCCCGTCGACGACGGCCGGGTACATGCCCTGGTCGAGCGTCAGCCAGGGGGCGACCTTCTGGATCCGCGTCATCGGGTCACGGTCGTAGAGGATCTGCGAGTCGTTCGTCACGCGGTCGGAGAACAGGATCTCCTGCGACCCGAACTTCAGCGCGTACAGCAGCTTGCTGCCGAAGGAGCCGATCGACGGGCCCGCGGCCACGTCCTGCGTGGGGAACGTGGTGTTGACCTGCTGGCCGCCCTGCTCGTCGTCCGCCTGGTAGTCGAGCTCCCACGGCTTGGTGTCCTCCGGCGCGCCCACGACCGAGTACTCCGTGGTGGACGGGCTGAAGTAGATGCGGGGCTCGTAGCCCTTGTCGGTGAGCGCCCCCTGCGTGGGGATGCCGCCCTCGTAGAAGGCGGGCTGCCCGTCCGGCCCGGGCTGGTTGCCGTACGCGGCCACGACGCCGTACCCGTGCGTGAACACGGTGTGGTCGTTGACCCAGTTGCGCTGGCCGTCGCCGAGGCCGTCGAGGTTGAGCTCGCGGACGGCGATCACCGTGTCGCGCGACTTGCCGTCGATGTCGTAGCGGTCGACCGCGAGGGTGTCGGCGAAGTTGTAGTACTGCTTGTTCTGCTGCAGCTGCCGGAACGACGGGCTGACGATCTGCGGGTCGAGGAGGCGCACCGACGCCGTGGTCTCGGCGTCCGCGCGCAGGGCGCCCGCCTCCGCCTCGGTCGTCGCGTCGTACGGCTGCGTCTCGATGCTGTCCAGCCCGTACGCCGAGTGCGTCGCGTCGATGTTGCGCTGGATGTAGTCGGCCTCGAGCTCCTGGGCGTTCGGGTTCACCTGGAAGCGCTGCACGACGGCCGGGTAGATGCCGCCGATCGCGATGGCGGACACGACCATGAGGCCGACGCCGATCGCGGGCAGGCGCCACGTGCCCCGCACCGCGGCCACGACGAACAGGAGCGCCACGAGCACCGCGACGCCCGTGAGGATCTCCTTCGACGGGATGACGGCGTGCACGTCCGAGTACGACGCGCCGTTGTACCGGGCGTTCGTCGTGCTCCCGTTGGTGGCCGTCAGCAGCGAGTACCGGTCGAGCCAGTAGTTCGCCGCGATGACGATCATGAGGACCGCGCCGAGCACCGCGAGGTGCACGCGCGACGCGCGCGTGGTGCGCGGCGTCCCCGGCGGCACCGGCCCGAGGCGCAGCCCGCCGTAGAGGTAGTGCGTCACCAGCGCGGCGATGCCCGCGATGATGACGACCGCCATGAGGAAGCTCACGACGAACCGCAGCGCGGGCAGCGTGAACACGAAGAACCCGAGGTCGATGCCGAACTGCGGGTCCTTCTTGTCGAACGACGACGGGTGGAGCGCCAGGAGCACGCTGCGCCACTGCGCGGACGCGGCCACGCCGGCGAAGAACCCGACGACCACCGGCCCGGCGATCGTCACGACGCGCCGCAGCGGCTCGATCGCCTCGCGGTACTGGTCGAGGGTCGCCTGCTCAGGGGTCGACGGCGCGTAGACGGGGCGGACCCGGTACGCCACGGCGAACGACGAGAAGACCGCGCCGCCCATCACGAGGAAGCCCAGGACGAACAAGATGCCGCGGGTGATCCACTCCGTCCAGATCACGTTGCTGAAGCCGAGCGCGTCGAACCACATCACCTCGGTCCAGAACTGCGCGAGCAGCAGCAGCGCGACGACGACCACGGCGATGACGACCAGCGTGATCGCCAGGGGGCTTCGTCGACGCTTGGCGGGCGGGCCGCCAGGACGTCGACGGGGTGGGGCAGCGAAGGACACGGTGCGGGCACCTCACTCGTGCTCGGGACGGACGGACGTCTGATGTGAACGTCCCTGTCATCCCTCAGGTTCCCACGCTTCGTCCCCCCGTGGGCGACAGCCCCTTCACGGGCCCGTCACGAGCAGGTCGGCAGGTCCGCGCCCTTCCCCGCGCCGATCGCCTCGATCGCCGCGCGCGCGTCGTCGAGGGTCGCCATCCGCACCACGCGCAACCCGTCCGGCACGTGGCCCACGACCTCGTCGCAGTTGCCCGCGGGGGCCAGGAACCAGTCCGCCCCGGCGTCGCGCGCGCCGAACAGCTTCTGCTGGATGCCGCCGATGGGCCCGACCTCGCCGTCGACGCTCATCGTCCCCGTGCCGGCGACGTGCGCGCCCTTCAGCTCGTCCTCGGGCGTCATCTTCGTGATGATCGCCAGCGCGAACATCGTCCCGGCGCTCGGGCCCCCGATGTCGCCCGGCCGGATCGTGACGTCGACCGGGTAGTCGTAGGACGGGTCGAGGTACACGCCCAGAGCCGCCCGGCCGTCGCCCTCCGCCGTCGTGACGGTGAGGTCCGTCGGCTTCCCGTCCCGCTCGACGCCGAGGACGACGTCGTCGCCCGGCTCGACGTCGTCGAGGTCCGCGAGCAGGTCCTGGTGGGTGACCACCTCGTGCCCGTCGACGCTGCGCACGACGTCGCCCGCCTCGACGACGCCGTCCGCCCCGGACCCGGGAGCGACGCCCGCGATCGTCAGGGTCGCCGGCACCTCGTACCCCAGCTCGGTCAGCGCCGCCACGGTGGCCGAGGACTCGGACCCGGCCATCTGCGCCTGCCCGACCTCCTGCTGCTGCTCCTGGGTGGTCTGCTCCGGGAAGATCGACTCGACCGGCTGGACCGACCGCTCCGGCGAGCCCCAGCCCCACAGCACGTCGCCGAGCAGCACGTCGCCGCCCGGGCCGCCGTACACGGACACGGTGGTGAGGCGCAGCTCCCCGGTGACGTCGTAGGTCTTGGCGCCCTCGATCTCGACGACCGGCTGAGCCGTCGCGCTCTTGCCGCCGCTCGAGGCCTCCCCCGAGCCCTGGACGTCGACGCCCTGCAGGCCCAGCGTGTCCTCGGTGGGGCCCGGGGCCCGGATGGCGTACGGCGTCGGCAGCACGAGCAGGACCGCGGCGAGCAGCGCCGTGACGAGGAGGGACACGCCCAGGGTCACGCTGCGTCGCGACGCGCGCGGCGCGGGGACGGCGTCGCCCTCGGACGCCGAGGAGTCGTCGGGCGCGAGGATGTCGCGGTCGAAGGTCACGGGCACATCATCGCCGACGTTCCTGGACTCCGCGTCAGGTCCCGGACCTCGGACGTCAGGGGGCTCCGGGGGATCTGCGCCGAGAGCGAACCACCGGAACCTCGGCCACCGGTCGGACGTCGTGGGTGGTTACGGTGAAGCGGTCGGCCACGGCCGCCACCCGCCCGCAACCGATTCGCAGCCCTGGCGAGGAGCCCTCATGAGCAACCTTCCCGACGACCCCGAGGGTGCCGAGGAGCGCGAGCGCATGCTGCGCTCGATGCTGGAGGGCTTCTTCGGCGAGCGCACCGACGAGGTCCTCGAGCAGATGCGCGCGCAGGGCATCGACCCCGCCGCGCTGGCCGGCATCCCCGGGGCCGGCGCGCCCGACCCCGCGACCATGCAGCACGTGCTCGCGCAGGTGCAGCGGCTGCTGTCGGCGTCCGGCGACGGCCCCGTGAACACGGACGTCGCGCACGACATCGCGCGGCAGGTCGCCGTCGCGGAGGGAGACCCGTCGCTCACGGGCGGCCAGGCCAAGGCGGCGACGGACGCGCTGGGCGTCGCGGAGCTGTGGCTCGACGCCGTCACCGACCTCCCGCCCGCGGGCGGCCGCACGCACGCCTGGAGCCGCTCGGAGTGGGTGGAGGCCACCCTGCCCGCATGGAACCGGCTGGTCGCCCCCGTCGCGACGTCCGTCGCCGACGCGCTCGCGACGGTGCTGCGCGACCAGCTCCCCGACGACCTCGGCGACGCGGGCGCGCTCGGCATGCCCGGGCTCGGAGGCCTGCCCCCGGGCGCGCTGGGCGGCGGCCTCGACCCCGCCCAGATGATGCGCCGCCTCGGTTCGGCCGTCTTCGGGATGCAGGTGGGCCAGGCCGCGGGGACGCTCTCGCGCGAGGTCTTCGGGTCCACGGACGTCGGCGTCCCCCTGCTGTCCGAGCCGGCCACGGTGCTGCTGCCCACCAACGTCGCGTCGTTCGCCGACGGCCTGGACGCCCCGCTGGAGGAGGTGCGGCTGTTCCTCGCGCTGCGCGAGGCCGCGCACGCCCGGCTGTTCACGCACGTGCCGTGGCTCGCCGCGCACCTGCACGGGCTGGTCGAGCAGTACGCCCGCGGCATCACGATCGACCTCGACGTGCTCGAGCAGCAGGTGCGCGACATCGACCCGAGCGACCCCGAGGCACTGCGCGGCGCGCTCACCGGCGGTGTCTTCGGCCTGCAGCACACCCCGGAGCAGGAGGCCACCCTGCTGCGGCTCGAGACGGCGCTCGCGCTCGTCGAGGGCTGGGTGACCGAGGTCGCCGCGACCGCCGCCCTCCCCCACCTGCCGCACACGTACCCGCTGCGCGAGATGATCCGCCGCCGCCGCGCGGCCGGCGGCCCCGCCGAGCACACCTTCGCCACGCTGGTCGGCCTCGAGCTGCGCCCCCGCCGCTCGCGCGACGCGACCGCACTCTTCGCGCACGTCCTCGCCGAGGGCGGCCCCCAGGCGCGCGACGCCGTCTGGGACCACCCGGACCTGCTGCCGGGCACCGCGGACCTCGACGACCCCTCCGGCTACTTCTCGCGCCGCGCCGCCCAGGCGGACGAGCAGTCCGACCTCGACGCCGCGCTCGCGCAGATCTTCGACGCCGCGGAGAGCGGGACGGACGACGCCGGGACCTCCGGGGACACGTCACCGGAGGACGCGGCGGAGCCCGGCGACACGTCGGAGCGAGGAGACGAGAAGAAGCCGGGCGACGACGTCCGCTGACGCGACGGGACCCGCCGGGCTCAGCCCGCCGGGCTCTCCGGCTCGTCGCCCGCCGGCGCGGGCGACGAGCCGCCGTCGTCCTGGACGAACGACACACCCTCGAGGAAGCCGCGCGCCCGCTCGGTGCGCGGGTAGCCCTCCAGCAGCTGCCAGAAGGCGGGGCCGTGCCCCGCGTGCAGCAGGTGGGCGAGCTCGTGCAGCAGCACGTAGTCGAGCACCCACTCGGGCATCCCCTGGACGCGCGTCGAGATCCGGATCGAGCCGTCGACCAGCGTGCAGGAGCCCCATCGGCGGCCCTGGTGGGGCGACCACGACACGCTCGTCGGGTGCGCGCGTCCACCGAGGTACCGTTCGGACAGCTCGTGCGCCCGCTCCACGAGCTGGGCATCGGACGGACGGCGGCGCCGCTCCTTGTCCTCCAGCCGGGCGAGCATCTTCGCGACCCACTCGCGCTCCTGGGCCCGGGAGAAGCGCGCGGGAATGGCCACGACGGTGCGTTCGCCGTCGCGGTAGGCGCTCACCGTGGCGGTCCGCCGGCGGCTGCGCCGGACCTCCACCGACGTCATCGTGTCGTGGGCCACGGAACCGACGGTACCGGGGATTCGCGCGGTTTGTGCGGCAGAACACACCAGACCTGGGCGGCGGGCACCTGTGGACGACCCGCCGAGGGCACCCGCGGCGCGTGCCAGGGTGACCGCATGGCAGACGCCGAGCGCCCGGGAACCGGGACGAGCGACCCCCGCACGCTGCGGCCCGCGACGCCCGTGCTCGACCACGGCGACGGCGAGGTCCTCCTCGGCACCGACCCGCGCTGGAGCCTGGTGCTGTCCGGGCTGGCCGACCACGAGTCGCGCTGGCTGCGCGACCTCGGGACCCGCCGGCACCACTCCCTGGACCGCAGCGCCCGCCACTGGGGCGTGACGACGGAGCGCCAGGCGCAGATCGTGCGCGCGCTCGACGGCGGCGGGTTCCTCGTGCGCCGCCCCGCCGCCGGCGCCCTACCCGCCTCGGCGGGGTGGTCCCCCGACGTCGCGGTCCTGGGGGCGCTGCGCCCCGACGGGTCCGGTACGGCCACGCTCGCGCGCCGGGAGGGGTGTACCGTCGGGCTGCACGGCCTCGGCCGGCTCGGCGTGGTGCTGGCCGGGCTGCTCGCCTCCGCCGGCGTCGGCTCGCTGGTGCTCGACGACCGGGACCCCGTGCACGTCGGCGACCTCGGGCTCGGCGCCTACGGCCCCGCCGACGTGGGCCGTCCTCGTGAGGAGGCGGCGGCGGACCTCCTGCGCCGGCGGCATCCCGCCCTGCGGGTGGGGAGCATGCTGCCGGCCGGGGTCTCGCCCGACGTCGTCGTGATGGTCGAGGCGCACGCCCCGCGCCCCGCGCGCTACGAGCGGCTGCTGGGTGCGGCCGTGCCGCACCTGCCCGTCGTGGTCCGCGAGGCGGACGTCCTGGTCGGCCCGCTCGTGCTGCCCGGCCGGTCCGCGTGCGTCGGCTGCGTCGACCGGCACGCCGCGGACGCCGACGCCCGCTGGCCCGCGACGGTCGCCGACCTGGACCGGCGGCCGGCATCGGACGTCGCCCACGAGACGACCCTCGCCGCGACCGCGGCGGCCCTCGGCGCCGGGCAGGTGCTCGCGCTGCTCGACGGGTCGACCCCCGCCACGGTCGGTCGCGTCCTGGAGGTGGCCCTGCCCGAGGCGGTGCCCCGGGCGCGGGACGTCGCGCCGCACCCCGGCTGCGGCTGCGTCCGCCTGCCCGTCCGCCCCCGGGCATGACGACGGGCCCCCGGCGAGATCGAGGAAGTGCGGCCGCACGAGGTGCGGGCACACTCCCCCGGGTCTCGCCGGAGGCCCGTGCGTTCAGCGGCGCACCGGGTGTCCCGGCAGCGCTGCGCGGTCATGCCGCGACGGTCTCCGACTTCCGGGGCCGGCCGCGACCGCGCTTGCGGGCGACGACCTTGCCGTCGACGAAGACCTCACCACCCCACACGCCCCAGGGCTCCTGGCGCTCGAGAGCGCCGGCGAGGCAGCCGGCCTGCAGCGGGCAGGTGCGGCACATCGCCTTGGCCTCTTCGACCTGGGCGCTGTGCTCGGCGAACCAGAGCTCGGGGTCTCCCGTGCGGCACGGCAGGAGCGCCGCGAACTGGCGGTCGAGCTCGGCCACCTCGGCCGGGCTCTGGGTGAGGGGTTGATGCGGGGTCCAGGGGCCGGATCCGCCCTGGGGGATCGTGTCGAGCAGCCGCTCGTCCAACAGCTGTGCGAGGCGCACGCGTTCCTCCGTCAGGTCCTGTGTGATTCGAACGTCGGTGTTCAGGACCTGCGGGTGGCCCCCTGGTGTCAGGGGGCCGGCTTCTGCGACCTGGTGAGGTCTTCTTCCCTGGGCGGAAAGACGAAAGCCGCGGGTCCCGGGTGGACTCCGCGGCCTGGACCGGTTGCTAGACCGGATGGCTCCAGGGGGCGGAGTCGGGTGCGATGTGGAGATCGGCGACGCCTGCTCCGTGCTTCCGCGCACGGAACGGGCGGACAGCGCTGAGCTCGCCGAAGGCAGACGTGTACCCCGGCGCGCCAACAGACGCGTTCGCCATCACGATCTGATTCATCGTGTCCATCTTGTGCACCCACCTCCTCACTCTTCTCGGACGATCCGCCTCTCGGCAGACGCCACTTCCGTCTGGGACTCTCCGAGCATAGACGGCGCCGCCGGGACCGCCACATCTTTTTTAGAAGTTTTTTCGGAGCAATTTTCTCCGCCCCCTGACGGGGCCCTCCGGCTACGACGCGGAGGCCCCCTCGGCACCGAGCGGGCCGACGATCCGCAGGTCGCCCAGGCACACCTCCACCGCCGCGGCCACACCGTCCTCGTCGAGCCCGTCGGGAACGGCACGGATCTGGAGGCCGCCCTCGTCCCGTCCGGCGTCGAAGCCCGCTGCGCGGAGGCAGTCGACCTGGACCTGGCGCAGGTCCTCGACCTCCGCGGCGGTGACCAGGCCGTCGGACAGGATCGCCCTGCCCCGCTCGGTCTTGACCTGCCCGTACGCCTCGTGGACCTCCGGGGACATCTCGTCGTGGATCGTGCCGTCGTGCTCTCCGCCGTGGTCGCCGTGCCCGCTCTCGCTCACGGCGCGGGGGCCGCTCCCGTCCCCCGGCGTCGCGCCCGCCGGCCCGCAGGCGGCGAGGAACGAGACCAGCAGGACGGACGCGGCGACCGCCGGCCATCGCGGCGTGCCGGGGCGGATCGGCACGGCACCGTGCTCGGTCGGAAACATCCTCGTCACCCCTCGTCGCGGTACGTCCCGGGACAATCTGGCACCGCGCCGAGGACCACGACAAGGGTTCCGGTCGGACCCGCCCACAAATACGGGAACTCCCGTACGTGCTCAGTCGATCGAGTCGGAGACGATCGCGAGGATCGTCTGCCCGTACCGGTCGATCTTCGCGGGGCCGACCCCGTTGACGCGCGCGAGCTGGGCCACCGACGTCGGCTTGAGCTCCGCGATCGCCGCGAGCGTCGCGTCGCCGAGGACGGTGAACGCCGGCTTGTCGGTCTCCCGCGCCACCGACAGGCGCCACTCGCGCAGCGCGTCGAACAGGGCCACGTCGTGCTCCCCGGTGAGCTGCTGCCGGGCCTGCCCGCGCGCCCCGCGGCCACGGCCGCGGCGGTCCGCGGGGTCGTCCGGCCAGAGCCCGTCGAGGAAGCGCGTGCGCTTCCTCGTCGCCCGTCCGCCCGGGTTGCGGGAGCGCGCGAACGACAGCTCCAGGTGCTCGCGCGCCCGGGTGACGCCGACGTAGAGCAGCCGGCGCTCCTCGGCCACGGCCTCGTCCGTCTCGGCGAAGGAGATGGGCATGAGGCCCTCGCTCACGCCCGCGAGGAAGACGGCGTCCCACTCCAGGCCCTTCGCCGCGTGCAGCGACGCCAGCGTGACGCCCTCCACGGTCGGCGCGTGCTGCGCCGAGGCGCGCTCCTCCAGCTCGCCGACCAGCGTGGCGACGGTGGCCGGGGAGTCCGCGGGCGCGGCGGCCGCGACGTCGTCCGCCAGCCCGACGAGCGCCTGCATCGCCTCCCACCGCTCCCGGGTCGCGCCGCGGGCGGCGGGCGGCTGCTCCGACCAGCCGGCCGTGGTCAGCACGTCGCGCACCTGCTCCGGCATCGGCTGGTCCGGGTCCGCCGAGCGGGCGGCGCCGCGCAGCAGCACGATCGCGTCACGCACCTCCTTGCGCTGGAAGAACCGCTCGCCGCCGCGCACGAGGTAGCTGACGCCCGCGTCCGCGAGCGCCGACTCGAACGCCGCCGACTGCGCGTTGGTGCGGTACAGCACCGCGATCTCGCTGGGCCGCACGCCCGACGCGACGAGGCGGCCCGCGCGGGCGGCGATCCCGGCGGCCTCCGCGTCGTCGTCGTCGTACGTCGTGAAGCTGATGGGGGGCCCCGACGGGCGCTGCGCCACCAGCTCGAGCGCGCCGGGCACGCGGCCGCGGCGCAGGACCTGGTTGGCGAGGTGCACGACCTGCGGCGTGGAGCGGTAGTCGCGCACCAGGCGGACGACCTGGGCGTCGGTGTACGTCCGCGTGAAGTCGAGCAGGTAGTGCGGCGTCGCGCCCGTGAAGGAGTAGATGGTCTGCGACGGGTCGCCCACGACGCAGAGCTCCTTGCGCCCGCCCAGCCACTGGTCGAGCAGGAACTGCTGCAGGGGCGAGACGTCCTGGTACTCGTCGACGAGGAAGTGCCGGTACTGGGAGCGCACCTCGTCGGCGACCTGCTTGTGCGAGTTCAGCATGTCCGCGAGCATCAGCAGGACGTCCTCGAAGTCGATGACACCCCGCTCGGTCTTGACGTCCTCGTAGGCCGTGATGAGCCGCGCCACCGTCTGGTGGTCGTAGCCCGACGGCGCGGGCCGGTCGTCCGCGGCCGCGGCCTTCACGTAGTCCTCCGCGGTGACCAGGGAGACCTTCGCCCACTCGACCTCGGAGGACAGGTCGCGGACCGCGACCCGGTCGACGCTCACGCCGACGCGGCGCGCGGCCTCGGCGACCGCCGGGGCCTTGTGCTCGAGGATGCGCGGCGGCGCCCCGCCCACGACGCGCGGCCAGAAGTAGCCGAGCTGGCGCAGCGCGGCGGCGTGGAACGTGCGCGCCTGGACGCCGGCCACCCCGAGGTCGCGCAGCCGGGTGCGCATCTCCCCCGCGGCGCGCGCGGTGAACGTCACCGCCAGCACGGACGTCGGCTTGTACGCGCCCGAGCGCACCCCGTAGGCGATGCGGTGCGTGATCGCGCGCGTCTTGCCGGTGCCCGCGCCCGCCAGGACGCACACCGGCCCGGCGAGGGCGAGCGCCACGTCCCGCTGCTCGGGGTCGAGCGCGTCGAGGATCGCGTCGGGATGAACGAGGGCGTTCGGGGAGTTGGTGGCTGTCGACATCGTCTGCGATTCTCGCAGCCGTCGCCCACATCCCGCGCCCGCCGTCCCCAGGCGCGGCCGGACCAGCACAGGAGGACCCCGATGACCGACGCCGCGCCGCAGCTCCCCGAGCCGGGCACCGTCACGATGTACTCGACCGCGTGGTGCGGCTACTGCCGCCGCCTGCGCACCCAGCTGGACTCCGAGGGCATCGGCTACACGGTGGTCGACATCGAGGACCAGCCGGAGACCGCGGCGTTCGTGGAGCAGGTCAACGGGGGCAACCGCACCGTGCCCACCGTCGTCTTCCCGGACGGCACCGCCGCGACCAACCCGTCGCTGCTCGACGTCAGGTCCCGGCTGG
The DNA here is from genome assembly GCF_042801555.1 of Isoptericola sp. NPDC057559. Lineage (NCBI taxonomy): Bacteria > Bacillati > Actinomycetota > Actinomycetes > Micrococcales > Promicromonosporaceae > Isoptericola > Isoptericola sp. NPDC057559. The sequence continues at coordinate 65,539 of NZ_JBHVFQ010000005.1, read as the reverse complement.
CCGCCTGACCGGGCGGCGCGGCACGGGCGGCCCCGCCGCGGGCCGTCCCGACGCCGCGAACCGCGCCGGCGTGGTGCCCAGCACCCGCCGGAAGTGCCGCGTGAGGTGCGCCTGGTCGGCGAACCCCGCGGCCGCGGCCGCCTCCGCCGGCGGCCGGCCGTCGAGCAGCAGCCCGCGCGCCCGGTCGACGCGGCGCGTCACCAGGTACTGGTGGGGCGGGATGCCGAAGCGCCGCGAGAACGCACGGACCAGGTGGGTCGGGTGCGCACCGAGCAGCGCGCCCGCGGCCCCGAGCGCGACCCCCTCGACGAGGCGCTCGTCGAGCAGGTCGCGCAGGTCTGCCGCCAGCCCCCGCGGCGGCGGCGCCGCGGCGCTCTCGCCCGCGCCGCCCGGGCGCAGCCGGGCGTGCAGCCGCTCGGCCACGAGGGCCAGCCGGCTCTCCGCCTCCAGCTCGTCCCCGGGGCGCGCCAGCGCGTCGTGCAGGAGGCCCACGCGCCGTCGCAGCGGGGCGTCGACCAGGTCGGGGGCGTCGACGGCGGCCCCGACGAGGCCGGGGTCGAGCCAGGTCCCGTCCAGGTAGACCACGCGCTTGCGGAAGCCCTCCCGCGAGGCCGGCGCACCGTTGTGCGGCACCTGGGGCGGCAGCAGCGTCACCGTGTCCCGCGGGGTGCCGTGCTCACGCCGGCCGAGCTCGTAGCGCACGGCGCCGTCGTCGACCACCAGCAGCGTCCACGCGTCGTGCACGTGCATCGGGTACGCGTGCTGCGCGAAGCGCGCGTGCAGCACCTCGGCGACCCCCGGGACCCGGGGCCGCCAGGCACGCACCGAGCTCGTCGGGCCGCCACCGGGCCGGCTGGGGGTCATGCCAAGAACGTACAAGACCGCGCCCCGCGCCCGGCGCGAGCATCGGGGCATGACCACGCTCACCGCACCCGGCACCGCCCCCTCGACCGACGACCCGACCGCCGCCGTCCGCTTCGACACCAAGATCGCCGTCGTGCTGCGCGACGACCTCGCGACCTGGCAGCGCCTGAACGTCACGGCCTTCCTCGTCAGCGGGCTCGGCACCCGCGCGCCCGAGGTCGTCGGCGAGCCGTACGCGGACGCCGACGGCACCGCGTACCTGCCGATGTTCCGGCAGCCCGTCCTCGTCTTCGAGGGCTCCGCGGGGCTGCTCGCCTCCGCGCACGCCCGCGCGGTGTCGAGGTCCCTCGTGCGGGCGGTCTTCACCGGGGACCTGTTCGCCACCGGCCACGACGCCGCGAACCGCGCGGCCGTGCGGGCGGTGCCGGCCGACCGCCTGGACCTGGTCGGGCTCGCGGTCTACGGCCCGCGGAACGCCGTCGACAAGACGGTCAAGGGCGCGCGCATGCACCCCTGAGCGCCTCCCTCGCCGACCCGGCCGGCCGTCACGGGACGGGCAGCTCGCCCCCGTACCACTCCTCGACGAGGGCGCGGGCGATCGACGGGCGCCCGGGGAGGCCCACCTCCCCGGCGCGCACGCCCGCGGCCAGCTCCTCGCGCGTGAACCACCGCGCGTCGGTCACCTCGGCCCCGTCCACGCGCACGTCGGTCGTGACGGCCCGTGCGCGGAAGCCCAGCATGAGCGACGCCGGGAAGGGCCACGGCTGGCTCCCGCGGTACAGCACGTCGCCCGGGCCGTCGCCGATCACGACCGACGTCTCCTCCGCCACCTCGCGGCGCACCGCCTGCTCGAGGCCCTCCCCCGGCTCCACGTAGCCCGCGAGCGTCGAGAACCGGCCCGCCGGCCAGTGCGCGGCGTGCCCCAGCAGCAGGCGGTCGGCGTCGTCCACCACCGTCATGATCACGGCAGGGTCGGTGCGCGGGTAGACCTCGACGTCCTGCGCCGGGCACCGGCGCACCCAGCCCGCCTGCTCGACGACGGTCGGCTCCCCGCAGCGCGGGCACCGCTCGTGCGACGCGTGCCAGGCGGCCAGCGCGACAGCCTCGGACGCGAGCCCGTCCCGGCGCCGTCCGCCGACCTCGCGCAGCCCCGCCCACGCGTGCTCGCGCGCCAGCCGTGTGGCGGGCGACGCCGGGGACACGCCCTCGATCCCGACCGCGTCCGCGTCCGCCTCGTCCGGCAGCACGAGGGCGAGCAGCCCGGCGCCGTCCTCCACGCCCAGGAACAGCCACCGGTGGCCCGGCACGTGCCCGTCGGGGCGGTCGCCCCGGTCCGCCTCGGCGGGCAGCCCCGCCACCGCCGCCGGGTCGACCAGCAGGACGTCGCCCGCGTCGTCGACGGCCACGCGGCCGCGCAGCACGAGCAGCACCCGCGAGGCCGGGTCGGCGAGCAGCCCGGGCACCAGCCCCGGCTCGCCGCGACGCTCGGAGGCGCGGTCGTGGGTGGCGCGGGTGTAGCTGAGGTCCGGGAGCGGGAAGGGAGCCGTCACGCCCCGACCGTACCCGCCGGGCGCCCGCGCGGGACGTCGGCGGACACGCGCGCCGCGGTGCTCCCGGGCGGGCCCCGCCAGCGTCTACGGTGGGCTGGTGCCACGCAGCCCGCTCGCCCTCGCCGCCCTCGCGACGGCCGCCGTCCCGGGCCTGGACGCCCGCTCGGTCCGCCCCGAGGAGCTGCCCGGCGACTACGACGTCGCCGTCGTCACCGCCGACGACGGCGTCGACTGGCTCGTGCGCGCGCCCCGCACCACGATGGCCGGCGCCGCCCTGGAGGCGGAGACCGAGCTGCTGGAGGCGCTGCACCTCTACGTCGACGCGGGCGTGCTGCCGTTCACGGTGCCGCAGGTGGCCGGCTTCGCCCTGCTGCCCGAGGGCGGGCGGGCCGTCGTCCACCGGCACGTGACGGGGACCGCCCTCGACCTCGAGTCGCTGCGCCCCGGCCCCGGCCTCGCCGCCGACCTCGGCCGTACCCTCGCCGCGGTGCACGAGCTGCCGGCGTCCGTCGTCGAGTCGTGCGGGCTCCCGTCGTACACCGCGGCCGAGTACCGCGAGCGCCGGCTCGTGGAGCTCGACGAGGCCGCCGCGACCGGCCTCGTGCCGCCCACGCTGCTGCGCCGCTGGGAGGCGGCGCTCGAGGACGTGGCGCTGTGGCGCTTCCAGCCCGTCGTCGTGCACGGCGACCTCGCCACCGACCAGATGCTCGTCACCGGCGGGCGGGTCACCGCGATCAGCGGCTGGTCCGACGCCCGCGTGGCGGACCCCGCCGACGACCTCGCCTGGCTGCTCGTCGCCGCCCCGCCGGACGCCGTCGACTCGATCATGGAGGCGTACCAGCTGCGCCGCACCGAGCTGCACGACGCGCGGCTCGTCGACCGCGCCCTGCTCGTGGGCGAGCTGGCCCTCGCCCGGTGGCTGCTGCACGGCGTCCGCCGCGACCTGCCCGACGTCGTCGCCGACGCCGAGGCGATGCTGGCCGACCTCGACGAGGCGACGCGCGAGGACGCCCCCGCCTGACCGCTGCCCCGGCCGCCTCACGCGCCGGCCGGCCGCGCTGCGAGGTGGGCGAAACCTCGGCATGACGCACCCCCGCCAGGCGAAACACGACCTCAACGCGCCCGCGACCTGGCGACAACCTGCGGCGGACAGACTCGGCGGCACGCAAGCGCCACCACTCTGGCCGAAGGGTCCGCCATGTCGTACGTCATGCCCCAGGACTTCGTCTCGCAGATGATCGCCACGGGCGAGAAGAAGCTGTTCATGTCCACCCGGGACACCCTCATCCGCTCCTTCATGGGCGGGGCGATCCTCGCGCTCGCCGCCGCGATGGCGGTGACCATCTCGACGAACACCGGCAACCCGCTGCTCGGGGCGGTGTTCTTCCCGATCGGCTTCATCATGCTGTACCTCATGGGCTTCGACCTGCTCACGGGCGTGTTCACGCTGGTGCCGTTCGCGGTCATCGCCCGCCGGCCCGGCGCCACCTGGGGCGGCATGTGGCGCAACTGGGGCCTCGTGTTCTGCGGCAACTTCGCCGGCGCGTTCACCGTCGCCGTGCTCATGGCGATCACGTTCACCTACGGGTTCTCGGTGGCCCCCAACGAGGTGGGCCAGGCGATCGGCCACATCGGCGAGGGGCGCACCGTCGGGTACGCCGACCACGGCGCCGCCGGCATGCTCACGCTGTTCGTGCGCGGCGTCCTGTGCAACTGGATGGTCTCCACCGGCGTCGTCGCCTTCCTCATGTCGAAGGACACGATCAGCAAGGCCGTCGTGATGTGGATGCCCGTGTTCCTGTTCTTCTACCTGGGCTTCGAGCACTCCGTGGTGAACATGTTCCTGTTCCCCTCCGGCCTCCTGCTCGGCGGCGACTTCACGGTCATGGACTACCTCGTCTGGAACGAGATCCCCACCGTGCTCGGGAACCTCGTCGGCGGCCTGACCTTCGTCGGCCTGCCCCTGTACCTCACGCACTACCGCACCCGGCCCGAGCGCCGCCGCCCCGTGCCCGTCGAGGCCGTCACCGAGGACCGCGTGGCCACGCCGGTCGGCTGACCGGCCCGCTCCCCACCGACCCGTCATCCCGAACGAAGGACACCCGTGGACCCGATCATGACGAAGGCCGCCGCCGCCGAGCAGGTCGTCACCGCCCGCATCCGCTCCGGACTGACCTGGCAGGAGATCGCCGACGCCCTCGGCACCCCGCTCGTCTGGACGACGGCCGCGCTGCTGGGCAACCACCCGATGAGCGCCGACCAGGCGTCCGCCGCCTGCGCGCTGCTCGGCCTCGGCGAGGACGTCGCCGAGGCGCTGCGGCTGCAGCCGTACCGCCTGCGCGACGAGGCCGTGCTCACCGACCCGACGATCTACCGGTTCACCGAGGCGCTGGCCGTGTACGGGCCCGCGCTCAAGGAGCTCATCCACGAGGAGTTCGGCGACGGCATCATGTCCGCCATCAACTTCCAGGTGGACATCGCGCGTCGCCCGCACCCGGACGGCGACCGGGTGGTCGTGACCCTCGACGGGAAGTTCCTCGACTACCGCTGGTGATCCCCGCGCACCAGCGCCTCCAGCTCCGCCTCGTCGAGCAGCCGGCGCGGGCGCACGGTGGTGCCGCTCGCGACGTAGACGAACGCGGCGGACACCCGGTCCACCGGCAGCCCGGTGTACCGCGACCAGGCCAGTCGGTAGACCGCGAGCTGCACCTCGCGGGCCGAACGGGCCTCCGCGTCGCGCGGCTCGTGGCCGGTCTTCCAGTCCACGACGACGACCGCGGGCGCCGCGCCGTCGGCCGGCGGCGCGGCCTCGGGGTCCGCGAACACGGCGTCGATCCGGCTGCGCAGCATCACCCCCGCGACCGGCGTCTCCACGTCGACCTCGACGGCGAGGGGGGCGCGTGCCGCCCACGGCGAGTCCAGGAACCGCTGCCGCAGCGTCTCGAGGTCGACGTCGGGCGCGATCTCGCCGTCCTCCGCTCCGGGCAGGTCGTCGACGTCGACCAGCGACGACGACGTGAAGAACCGCTCCACCCACTCGTGGAAGTTGGTGCCGCGGCGCGCGTGCACCGTGGGCTCCTGCGGCACCGGGCGGCGCAGCTGGAGCGCGAACCCGTCCCGGTCGCCCGCGAGGCGGACCAGGCCCGACGCCGAGACGTGCGCCGGCATCTCCACCTCGCGCGACGCCCGCTCCCCCCGCTCCGTGAGCAGCGTGCGGGCCAGGACCACGAGGTCCCGGCCGGACGCGTCGCGCAGCACGCCCGTCGCCGCGCCCCCGCCCGCCGCGCGGGCCGCCTCCACCCGGGCGGCCGTCAGCCGCAGCAGGTCGCGCGGCGTCGGGCCGGGAGCCTCGTCCGCCGTACCGTCCGCCGAGGGCTCCGCGCCGTCCTCCGGCGCGGGCCACGGGGCGGCGTGCTCCACCGCGTCGCGCGGGTTGCCGGCCGCCGGGTCGGGCTGGTCCGCCCAGCCGCTCGCGTCCACGACCCCCGAGACGACCAGCTCCTCGAGGAAGGGCGAGACGCGCCGCGGCGAGCTGCCCGTGCCCCACCAGTGCGCGGTGAGGAAGAGCTCCCGGCGCGCGCGGGTGAACGCGACGTACGCCAGCCGGCGCTCCTCGGCCAGGCGGTGCGCGCCGCAGTCCGCGCGGAACTGGTCGCGGCGGGCGGCGAGGTCCTTGGTGTCCGAGGCCTCCGCCCACGTGAACTCCGGCAGGTCCGGGGCGTCGCCCCGCAGGTGGTAGGGCAGGGACGACACATCGGTGAGCCAGCCGCCGTCGAGCCGGCCCTGCGACGACTCCGCCTGGCTCGGGAACACGCCGTCCACCAGCCCGGGCACCGCGACGACGTCCCACTCCAGGCCCTTGGCCGCGTGCGCGGTGATGACCTGCACCGCGTCCGGGTCGGGCTCGCGGACCGGCATGTCGAGCCCACGCTCCTGGTCGCCCGCGACCCCGAGCCACGCGAGGAACGCGCCCAGCGTCGCCACGTCCGCCGACTGCGCGAAGCTTGCCGCCACGTCGCGGAACGCGTCGAGGTGCTCGCGGCCGCGCAGGCTGACGCCCGCCGCGGCGGCCCCGAGGACCCCGGGGGCGCCGGGCCCGGCCTGCGCCCCCGGCGCGAGCGTGTCCGCCAGGACCTGCGCGGTCGCGACCTCGACGTCGAGCCCCAGGGCCCGCTCCGCCGCGACCACGAGCTCGGGCAGCGACAGGTAGGTCAGGCCGCGCAGCTCGCGCAGCAGGCGCGCCAGCGCCGTCAGCCGGCCGTGCCCGGCCGCCGACAGCACCCGGCCGTCGCGCGCGGGCCGCCCGGGGGCGGGCAGGTCGTCGAGCGCGTCGACGATCGACCGGTGGTCGACCACGTCGCCCTCGATCACGACCGGGGCGTCGCCGTCCGTGCCGTCGGGCTCCCCGCGGGCGGCACCCGGCCGCGCGCCGTCGGCCCGCGCCAGGTCGGACGCCCACGAGCCGAGCGCGTGCAGGTCCGCCGCGCCGAGGCTCACGCGCGGGCCGGTGAGCAGCCGCAGCAGGGAGTCGCCGCGCGACGGGTCGTGCACGGCCTCCAGCAGCGCGACGACGTCCACCACCTCCGGCGTGGTCAGCAGGCCGCCGAGGCCCACGACCTCCACCGGCAGCCCGCGGCGCCGCAGCGCCACCTCGACCGCGGCGAACTGCGACCGCGCCCGGCACAGCACGGCGGCCGTCACGCGGTCGGACCCGTCGCGGCGGGTGGCGCGACGCCAGCGCGCCGCGACGAACTCGGCCGCCGCCTCGGCCTCCTCCTCGCTCGTGGCCGCGACGTGCGCCCGCACCGTGCCGGTGCCCGCGGCGGGGCGCAGGTCCAGCGGCGGCACGTCCACGCCCGTGCCCGTGTGCCGCGCCCGCTCGCGCAGGGGCCCGGCCGCGACGTTCGCGGCGGCGAGCACCGCCGCGTCGTTGCGCCACGACGTGCTGAGGTACCGCACCACCGCGGGCGCCCCGCCCCGGGTGCGGAACCGGTCGGGGAAGCGCGCCAGGCCCGAGGCGGACGCCCCGCGCCAGCCGTAGATCGACTGGTGCGGGTCGCCGACGGCGGTGACGGCGTGGCCGCCGCCGAACAGCCCCGCCAGCAGCTCGACCTGGGCGTACGACGTGTCCTGGTACTCGTCCAGCAGCACCACCGGGTAGCGCGCGCGCTCCGTGGCCCCGACCGCCGGCACGGACCGCGCGAGCTCGGCGGCGAACGCGATCTGGTCGCCGAAGTCGAGGGCGTCCGCGACGCGCTTGCGGCGGCGGTACTCCGCCACGAGGTCGAGCAGCCGGCCGCGCTCCGCCACCGAGTCGACGAGGCCCTGGATCTCCTTGGTGCGCTTCTTCTGCCGCGGCCCGAGCGGCAGCGCGTCCAGCCGGGCGACGACGTCCGCGAGGGCGTCGCGCGCGACGTCCACGGGCACCAGGTGCTCCCCCAGCTCGCCGGACAGCGACAGCACGGCCCCCACGACGGTGCTCACCGCGCGGTCGGTGCCGAGGTCGTCCGCCCACGACTCCACGACCTGCGCCGCGAGCTGCCACTGGTTGGCCTCGCCCAGCAGCCGCGACCCGGGCTCGATGCCGAGCCGCAGCCCGTGGTCCGCGACCAGCGACGCGGCGTACGCGTTGTAGGTCGCGACGGTGGGCCGCGCGAGCAGGTCGAGCCCCGAGGTGGCCCGTCCCTGCGCCCGGGCGAGCTGCGCGAGGCGGGACTGCACGCGCTGGGTCAGCTCGGCCGCCGCCTTGCGGGTGAAGGTGAGGCCGAGCACCTCCTCGGGCGCGACGAGGTCGTTGGCGATGAGCCACACCACGCGGGCCGCCATCGTCTCCGTCTTGCCCGAGCCGGCCCCGGCGACGACCAGCACCGGGTCGAGCGGCGCCTCGATCACCGCCACCTGCTCGTCCGTGGGCGCGGGGCGGCCGAGCAGCTCGGCGATCTCCCGGGCCGAGAGGCGGGGCGTCGTCGGGGCGTCGTCGCGCGACGCCGCCCCCGCGGGCGCGCCGCCGACCAGCGCCGCGTCGTCGAACAGCACCGCGTCGGGCGAGGCCGCGCTCGCGGCGCCGGACGCCAGCTCCGGGAAGCCCAGCTCCGTCTCGCGGGCGGGCTCGCCCAGGGCGACCCACGCGTCGTCGAACAGCCCGTCGTCGAACAGGCCCTCGCCGGGGAGGTCGTCGGGGTCCGGGGCGGCCGGCCCGGTGCTGCGGTCGGTCATCCGACGACGTTCCTTCCCTCGGGCTGCACGGGGCACGACCGGCGCACCGGGCACATGGGGCACAGGTCGTTCTCGTGCGCGGTGAAGCGCGCCGACGCCATCGTGTCGGCGGCGCTCTCGACCAGCGCGCGGGCCCAGCTCGACCCGTCGGCCTCGACCGTCAGGGCGGGCTGGTCGCGCAGCGTGGGGGCCACGGTCGGCGTCCCGACGTACACCAGGCGGGCGCCGGCGCTGGGCGTGCCCGGCGGCAGGTCGAGCGCGCCCTCGGACACCGCCAGCTGGTAGGCGCCGAGCTGCGGGTGCTCCGTGGCCTTGGCGCGCGCGGGCGCGGTCCGGCCGGTCTTGAGGTCCGCGACCGTCACGCCGTCCTCGCCCGCGTCCTCGACGCGGTCGATCTTGCCCCGCAGGCGGGCCCGGCCCACGGTGAGGTCGAAGTCGGGCTCCACCAGCAGCGGGTCGCCCGCCCCGGCGTAGTACGCCGCGAGCCGCTCGATCATCTGCTCGGCCCGCCGGCGCAACTGACGGGAGGGCCAGCCCTCGGGCAGCGCGAGCTCCGGCCAGCGGCGGTCCAGCTCGGCGCGCAGCGCCGTGAGCGAGGCCTTCGGGAGGTCCTCCGCGATCGCGTGGACCAGGGTGCCGAGGGTCTGGTGGGTGGCGTCGGGCGCGGTCGCGCCCGCCGACTCGAACGCCCACTTCAGCGCGCACGTGCTCACCGTCTCGACCTTCGACGGCGAGACGGTCACCTCGTCCCGCGGCCCCCACAGGGGCGCGTCGCTCGACGTCGCGGCGACGCCGTACCAGGTGCGCGGGTCGGCCTCCGCGATCCCCGTGCCCGCGAGGTCGGCGAGCAGCGCGGCCGCCACGCCCGCCGGCCCGTCGGGGGCGGGGCCCTCGGAGCCCTCGGAGCCCTCGGAGACGTCGACGGGCCGGTCGGCGTCGGCCCCGGCCGCGCGGACCAGCGTCGCGCGCGCCTCCGCCACCACGCCACGCAGGTCGAGCGGCGGGCCCACGGTGACGCGCCGCGGGTCGGGGCCGTCGGCACCGGCGTCGTCGTCGGGCGGCGCGACGAGGTCGAGGAACACCGACGGCGCGTCCTCGGCGTCCTCCACGGCCGTCACGACGAGCCGGCGCCGCGCGCGGGAGGTCGCCACGGCGAACGCGCGCAGCTCGTCGGCGAGCACCTGGCGGCGGGCCTCGGGGCCCATCCCGTGCGCGTCGTCGGACCGCCCCGCGAGCAGCTCGACCAGGGCCTGCGACCCGAGCAGCGAGTCGCGCAGCCGCAGGTCCGGCCACACGCCGTCCTGGACGCCCACCACGACGACGACGTCCCACTCGCGGCCCGCCGCGCCCGCCGGGGTGAGCGCCTCGACGGCGCGGGCGCCGGTGGCCGACGCCGCGAGCGAGTCGGCCGGGAGGTCCTGCGAGGCGAGGTAGTCGACGAAGGCCGCCACCGGGGCGCCCGGCATGCGGTCCACGTAGGTCTCGGCCGCACGGAACAGCGCGAGGACGGCGTCGAGGTCGCGGTCGGCGCGCGCGCCGGCGGACCCGCCCGCGAGGGCCGTGTCGCGCCACCGGTCCGCGAGACCCGTGGCCGCCCACACCGCCCACAGCACGGTCTGCGCCGTCGCCCCCGGTTCCGCGGCCGCCGCGCGCCCCGCGGCGAGCACCCGGGCGACCGCCACGGGGCCGCGGCGGACGACGGACGGGAGGGTCTCGGCGCGGGCCTGGTCGTCGAGCAGCTCGACGACCAGCGCGTCCGACGACCGACCGCCGCCGCCCGACAGCTCCTCCGCCCGCAGCGCGCGCCGCAGCCGGCGCAGGGCCACGGCGTCGAGCCCGCCGACGGGCGACGTGAGCAGGAGCGCCGCCGTCTCGGGATCCAGCGCGGAGCCGACGCCCGGCTCCCCCAGCTCGTCCGCGATCAGCCGCTCGACCCCGCCCCCGGCCGCGCACACGCGCAGCGCGGCCAGCAGGGGCGACGCGGCGGGCTCGTCGCGGAGCGGCAGGTCCGAGCCGAGCAGCGCGACGGGCACCGACGCCGCGACGAGGTCACGACGGAGCGAGGCCAGGCGGTCGCCGCTGCGCGCCACGACCGCCATCCGCTCCCACGGCGTCCCGTGCAGCAGGTGCTCGGCCCGCAGCTCGCGCGCCACGTACGCGGCCTCCTGCGCCGGGCCGGCCAGCACGGCGACCTGCACGCCCGGCGGTTCCGCCTCCCGGGCCGCCGCCTGCTCGGCGGCCGCGGGCCCGTCGGCGGGACGCTCCTCGGCCTCCTCGTCGTCCGGGCGCGCGGTCGCGCCGCGGTGCAGGGCGCCGGAGACGGTGGCGATGCGCGCCGTGACGGCGCGGGTCACCGCGCGCAGCTCGTCGGGCTGGCGCCACGCCGTGCCGAGGACGACGGTGCGCGCGTCGAACGCCCCGACCACGCCCGCCCGAGCGGGGGCGGCCGCGCGGCCGACCAGGCCGGGCGACGCGCCGCGGAAGCCCTGCACCGCGGAGTCCGGGTCGGCGAGCAGGACGAGACGGGCCCCCGCCCCGTGCAGCACGTGCAGCAGGCGTGCGGTGGCGACCGTCGCCTCCTGGTAGTCGTCGACCACCACGAGGTCCCAGGTGGGGCGCGGCACGTCCGGCAGCTCGTCGTCCCAGCCCGCGAGCGCGTGCGCGGCCTCGTCGATCACCCCGGCCGGGTCGTACCGCGCACCCGCGTCCGGCGTGCCCAGCCGCAGCGTCGTGACGTCCAGGTACTCCTCGTACAGCTGCGCGGCGAGCTCCCACTCGGGGCGGTCGTGCCGGCGCCCCAGCTCGTCGAGGTCCACGGGCCCGAGGCCCCGCTCGGCGGCACGCATCAGCAGGTCGCGCAGCTCCTGCCGCAGCCCGCGCAGGCCCAGGGAGTCCTCGGGCAGCCCGGCGGGCAGGTCGAGGTCCGTGCCCTCGCCCGAGAGGTGGCCCTCGAGCAGCTCGGCGAGCACGAGGTCCTGCTCCGGCCCGGAGACCAGCGTGGGGGCCGGCTCCCCGTGCGCCGCGGCGCGCGTCCGCAGCACCGCGAACGCGGCGGACGCGGCCGTGCGCACCATCGGCGCGCCGACCGTGCGGCCCGCGCGCGCCGTGACGCGGTCGCGCAGCCGGGCGGCCGACCGGCGGGACGCCGCCAGCACCAGGACGCGCGACGGGTCGAGGGGCGCGGCGTCACCGTCGGGCTCGTCGCCGGACCCGAGCGCCCGCACCGCGACCGCCGTGGCCACCGTGGTCCGGCCCGTGCCGGGCGCGCCGACGACGAGCGTCACGGGGTTCTCGAGGGCGGCGCCGACGGCGGCCTCCTGCGTGGCGTCGAGCACGACGTCGGCCTCGGGGACGTCGGCGGGCGCCGGCGGCACGAGCCGCGGGGCGAGGAGGGGCGCTGACGTCACGGCACCGATTCGACCACGCCCCACCGACACCCCGGCGCGCGCCCGGCGGTGCCGCCGGTTTCACCCTCCGCTGACAAAGGCCCGGCTGGGCCTTCCCGGGGCGCCGCCGTGACTAGGATCGATCCGGACGTCCGGGAGACCGGGCAGAGATACGGCCGACAGACGCGCGCCGGCACGGCCGGCGCGGCTCGCGAAGGAGACAACGTGGAGATCACGATCGGTGTGCAGAACCTGGCCCGCGAGCTGGTCATCGAGACCGACGGGACGGCGGACGACGTGACCGCCGCGGTGCGCTCGGCGATCGCCGACGACGGCGTCCTCGAGCTCACCGACTCGCGCGGCCGCACCATCCTGGTGCCCACTGCGACCATCGGGTACGTGGAGCTCGGCGCCGAGGAGCAGCGCAAGGTCGGGTTCGGCGCGCTCTGACGCCCAGGGCGGGCCCCTCGGGGCCCCGCCCGCGGGAGCGGTCAGGCCGCGAGGCCCATCCGGTCCATGCGCCGGGTGTGCTCCGCGGTGAGCCGCGACACCAGCCACGCCTGCGCGGACGCCCCGCCGTCGGACGACGCCTCCCGGGCCCCGGCCGCGAGCGCGGCCAGCGGCGGGTGCGCCGCCAGCAGCACGGGCACGAGGCCGAGCGCCTCGCCCACCACGCGACGGCCCCAGAGCGCGAGGCGCGCCGCGAGCACGCCGTCCGACGACGCCGCCCCCGCGAGCACCGCGGTGGCGGCGTCGTCGGGCCGCGGCTCGCCGACCGCCCGCACGAAGTCGCCACGCCCGCCCGGCAGGCCGCCCGCGAGCTCGCGGCACAGGTCCTGGGCGACGCCGAGACCGACGACGCCCTTGAGCAGCCCCTCCGCCCAGGAGGAGGGCGCGGTGCGGGCGTCGAAGTCGGCGAGCGCGCCGTCGAAGGGCGCCATGGCCGCGGCGGGCTCGCCGTCGACCAGGGCGAGCAGCCGCGCCTGCCGGCCGAGCGCCTCGCCGGCCGCCGTCGCCAGGGTCTGGCGGGTGGCGAGGTCGGGCGCGTCCACCGAGCGGCTCGCCAGCAGCCCGAACGCCGCCAGCTCCGTGTAGCCGGCCAGCCCCACCAGCGTCGTGAGGGTCGGGTCGGGGGCGCTCCGCTGCTCGTTCACCGGCCCAGGATAGGTGCGCGGGCGCGAGGCGCCACGGCGTGTCCCGCGCCACGCCACGCCGCAGGAGGCCGCCGTCGCGTACCATGGGGGGCGTACTTCGGTTGCCCGGTCGTCACGCATTGACTCGACCGCAGCGGCCCACGGACCCCCGTGAGGCCTGAGCGACGTTCTTCCACGATCGGCTGCCGACCACCTCGGCGCTCCTTGCGACCCGAACAGTGCGGCCCGTCGGCGGCCCTCCGGCCCGTCCGGGAGCCCGGTTCGCGCGCGCCGACGAGCAGACGAAGGTACCCGTGACCACGACCGAACCCGCCGCCACCGCGGCCGCCACGGCTCCCGCCGCCGGCGAGCCCGACTACTCCACCCCCGCCGCCATCCAGGCGCAGGACGTCTCGTTCGCCGACTTCGGGGTGCGCCCCGAGATCGTCGAGGCGCTGCGCGAGGCCGGCATCACCCACCCCTTCCCCATCCAGGCGATGACGCTGCCGGTGGCGCTGCAGGGGCACGACATCATCGGCCAGGCCAAGACCGGTACGGGCAAGACCCTCGGCTTCGGCGTGCCGCTGCTGCACCGCGTCGTCGCGCCGGGCGAGCCCGGCTACGACGAGCTGCCGGCCCCCGGCAAGCCGCAGGCGCTCGTCGTCGCGCCGACGCGCGAGCTCGCGGTCCAGGTCGCGAACGACCTCGCCACCGCGTCGAAGAAGCGGTCCGTGCGGATCGCGCAGATCTACGGCGGCCGCGCGTACGAGCCGCAGATCGAGATGCTCAACCAGGGCGTCGAGGTCGTCGTCGGCACGCCCGGCCGCATGGTCGACCTGCTGAACCAGGGCCACCTCAACCTCACCCGTGCGGCCACCGTCGTGCTGGACGAGGCCGACGAGATGCTCGACCTCGGCTTCCTGCCCGACGTCGAGAAGATCCTGTCCCGCACGCCCGCCGTGCGGCACACCATGCTGTTCAGCGCGACGATGCCCGGCCCGGTCGTCTCGATGGCCCGCCGCTACATGTCGCAGCCGACGCACATCCGTGCCGCCGAGCCGGACGACGACGGCGCGACCGTGAAGAACACCCGCCAGGTGGTCTACCGCGCCCACGCGCTGGACAAGGTCGAGGTGCTCGCCCGCCTGCTGCAGGCGGAGGGCCGCGGCCGCACCATCGTGTTCGCGCGCACCAAGCGCACGGCCGCGAAGGTCTCGGACGAGCTGCGCGACCGCGGGTTCGCCGCCGGCGCCATCCACGGCGACCTCGGCCAGGGCGCCCGCGAGCAGGCGCTGCGCGCGTTCCGTCACGGCCACATCGACGTCCTCGTCGCGACGGACGTCGCCGCGCGCGGCATCGACGTCGACGACGTGACGCACGTCGTCAACTACCAGTGCCCCGAGGACGAGCGCACCTACCTGCACCGCATCGGCCGCACCGGCCGCGCGGGCAAGCAGGGCACCGCGGTGACGTTCGTCGACTGGGACGACGTCCCCCGCTGGCAGCTCATCGACCGCACGCTCGACCTCGGCTTCCCGGAGCCCGTCGAGACGTACTCGAGCTCCCCGCACCTGTTCTCCGACCTCGGCATCCCCGAGGGCACGAAGGGCCGCCTGCCGAAGGACAAGCAGCAGCTCGCCGGCCTGGACGCCGAGGAGCTCGAGGACCTCGGCGAGACGGGCAAGCGCACCGGCTCGGGCGCGTCGCACGGTCGTGACGGGGGCCGCGACGGCGGTCGCCGCGACGGAGGCTCGCGCGGCGGGCACGGCGGTTCCCGGTCCGGCTCGCGGTCCGGCCAGCGCTCGGACGCCGCGTCGTCCGACGCCACCGAGGGCTCCGCCGGGCGGGGCGAGCAGCGCGAGGGCGGCCAGGGCCGCAGCCGCAGCCGCAACCGGCGCCGCACCCGCGGCGGCCGCCCGGTCGAGGGCGGCGGCTCCGCCGCCCCGCAGGCCCCCGCCGAGGGCTGACCAGCAGGGACGCATCGAGCGTGCTGACCTGATCCTCACACCCCGGGGGTGTGGGTCAGGTGAGCACCCGCGATGGCATTCCGGGGGGCGCCGGAAGGGGGAGGCCAGCGCCTGACGTTCTCGGCACCGCTGTGGCAGTGGCAGGTGCGGACCGACTCGTGGTGGTTCGTCACCGTGCCGCCCGACGAGTCCGACACGCTCGCCGAGCTGCCCCTGCCGCCGCGCGGCTTCGGGTCGATCAAGGTGACCGTGACCGTCGGCGCCACCACGTGGTCGACGTCGGTGTTCCCCAGCGACGAGCAGAAGGGCTACGTGCTGCCGATGAAGAAGGCGGTGCGCGTGGCCGAGGGGCTCGAGCCGGGCTCCACCGTGCGGGTCACGCTCGAACCGGTCGGGCTCTGAGCACGCGGGCTCAGCGGACGATCTCGTCCCGCCCCGCGAACCAGGCCGCGACGCCCTGCACGAGCGACGCCCCGACGAGCAGCACCAGCGGCAGGGTCCAGGAGCCCGTGGCGTCGTGGGCGACGCCCAGGCCGAGCGGGCCGCAGGCCGCGAGGACGTAGCCGGCGCTCTGCGCCATGCCCGAGAGCTCCGAGGTGCGCGTCGCGTTCTCGGTGCGCAGCGCCATGAGGGTGAGCGCCAGCGCGATGCCGCCGCCCTGCCCCAGGCCCAGCAGCACCACCCACAGCACCGCGACCTCCGGCGCCAGGATCAGGCCCAGCAGGCCCGTGGTGATGAGCGCGACGATGACGACGCCGATCGCCCGCTGCCGGCGCATCCGCCCGGCGAGCACCGGCGCGACGAACGACCCGACGATGCCCAGCAGGTTGGTCAGCGCGAGCAGCCAGCCGCCCACCGCGACGCTCCGGCCGGACGCGACGAAGATCTCCGGGAGCCAGGCGTTCACCGCGTAGAACGACAGCGACTGCGTGCCCATGAGGACCGTGACCGCCCAGGCCAGCGGGCTGCGCCAGACGGACCGCACGGCGTCGGCGGCGGTCGCGCCGACGGGGCGCAGCGGCGCGACCGAACGGCTCCCGCGCAGCGCCCGCGGTGCCCAGACCGCCGCGCCGACGACGGCGAGCAGCCCCCAGGAGGCCAGCGTCGCGCGCCAGTCCATCCCGGTGGCGGTGGCCAGCGGCACGGTGAGGCCGGCGGCGAGCGCGGCCCCGCCCGACAGCGCCATCGAGTAGAGCCCGGTCATGAGCCCCACGCGGTCGGCGAAGTCGCGCTTGATCAGCGCCGGGAGCAGCACGTTCCCGAGCCCGATCGCGCAGCCGACGGCGAGCGTGCCGACCAGCAGGGCGCCGAGGCCGGGCACGAGGCGCACCGCGAAGCCGGCGCAGAGCAGCAGGAGGCTGCCGAACAGCGCGCGCTCCAGGCCGACGCGGCGGGCCAGCAGCGGCGCCACCGGGGCGAGGAGGCCGAAGCACAGCACGGGGAGCGTCGTGAGGACGCCGCCGGCGGTGGCGCTGAGGCCCTCCTCCGCGAGGATCTCGCCCAGCAGCGGGGAGACGGCGACGACGCCCGGCCGCAGGTTGAGCGCGGCGAGGACGATGGCGAGGACGGCCCCCGCGCCGAGCGGACGACGGAGGCTCATGCGTCCTCACCCGCCGACCGGTCGACCAGGTGCGTGCGGACCGCGGCCATCGTGGTCTCGACGGCCCGCTCGGCGGCGTCGACGTCCCCGGCGGCGACGGCCTCGACCACCTCGCGATGACCGGGCACGTCCCGGTGGTGGCGCCCGTGCGCGTCCGTGGCGAGGGTGCGGACCAGCACGTGGTCGATCCCCTCGTAGAGCTCGGCGAGCAGGTCGTTCCCGGCGGACCGGACCAGCTCCGAGTGGAACGCGACGTCGGCCGCGCGGAACGCCTGCTCGTCGCCGCCGCGTGCTGCCTCCTCCTGGGCGGCGAGCGCGCCCCGCAGCGCGGCCAGGGCGCCGTCGTCGCGGCGCGACGCCGCGATCCGGGCGGCCCCGCGCTCGAGGACAGAGCGCACGTCGAGCACCTGCAGCGCGTCCGAGGTGCGGGCCCGGCGCCCGATGGCGGCGTCGAGCCCGCTGGCGGCGCGCACGTAGGTGCCGTCGCCGCGGCGCGGCTCGAGGATGCCCGCGTGCTCGAGGGCGCGCACGGCCTCGCGCACGGTGTTGCGCCCGACGCCGAGCCGGCGAACGAGCTCCGGCTCGGCGGGGATCCGTGAGCCGACCGGCCACTCGCCGCGCTCGACGAGGTCGGTCAGGTGCTCG
Source organism: Isoptericola sp. NPDC057559 (assembly GCF_042801555.1). Taxonomy (NCBI): domain Bacteria; kingdom Bacillati; phylum Actinomycetota; class Actinomycetes; order Micrococcales; family Promicromonosporaceae; genus Isoptericola; species Isoptericola sp. NPDC057559. The sequence goes on along the minus strand of NZ_JBHVFQ010000005.1, from coordinate 48,178 downwards.
ACGACGAGCTCGGACACCTTGCGGGGCGGGGAGATCGGGGTGGCGTCGGGTTCAGGCACCGAAAGAGCCTAACATCCCATGTTTGCCCACCTTGGCCCCGGCCGGGACGGGGCCGCCCGGGCTACGCCTGCGCCATGCGGACGAACTCGGTGACCGCCGTCGCGATCTGCTGCACGGCGATCGCCGCCAGGAGCAGGCCCGCGATCCGCGTCACCAGCGTGACGCCGGAGTCCTTGAGCACCCGGTGGATGACGTTCGCGAACCGCATCGACAGGTACAGGCAGACGTGCACCAGCACGATCGCCACCGCGATGGCGACGAGCTGGGGCACGCCGCCGGAGTCCGACATCCGCGTCTGCTGGACGAAGACCATCGTCGCGACGATCGCCCCCGGCCCCGCCAACAGCGGCGTGCCGAGAGGCACCATCGCCACGTTGACGCCCTTGTTGCCCGACGGGGTGGGCTCCTCCATCTTGCCGGTCAGCAGCTCCATCGCGACGAACAGGAGCAGCAGGCCGCCGGACGCCTGCAGCGCCGGCAGCGAGATGCCCATGTAGTGCAGCACCTGCTGACCGAACAGGGCGAAGACGACGATGACGCCGAACGCGACGAGGATCGCCTGGCGGGCGGCGCGGTTGCGCTGCTTCGCGCCCATCGCGGACGTCAGGCCCAGGAAGACCGGGACCGTGCCGGGCGGATCCATGATGACGAACAGGGTGACGAACACCTCGGTGAACAGCGCGGTGTCCAGCACGTGGCTCACGGGCGGATCACGTCCAGCCGACCTCTTTCCTCGATCTGTGCGAGCACCTCGGGAGCGGTGGTGTTCTCCCCGATGCGGTTGAGCTTTCCGGTGCCGTGGTAGTCGCTGGAGCCCGTGGCCAGCAGCCCCAGCTCCGCCGTCAGGCCGCGCAGCCGGTCGCGGGCCTCGGCGTCGTGGTCCCGGTGGTCCACCTCGAGCCCCGCCAGGCCGGCGGCGGCGAGGTCGGCGATCGTCGCCTCGCTCACCGTCCGGCCGCGCGCCCCCGCGCCCGGGTGGGCCATCACGGGCACGCCGCCGGCGCCCAGCACCGCCCGCACGGCGTCCACCGTGTCGGGGGCGTAGTGCGGCACGTAGTAGCGGGCGCCCGGGTGCAGGACGGTCGCGAACGCCTCGTCGCGCGACCCGACCACACCCGCCGCGACGAGCGCGTCCGCGAGGTGCGGACGGCCCACGGTGGCGCCGTCGCCCGTCTGCGCGACGACGTCGTCCCACGTCACCGGGAAGTCCTCGGCGAGCAGGTCCGTCATCCGGCGGGCGCGCGAGAGCCGGTCGGTGCGGGTGCGGTCGCACTCGGCGCGGAGCACCTCGTCGTCCGGGGCGTGCAGGTAGGAGAGCAGGTGCACGCTGATGCTCCCGCCCTCCGTCCGCACGCGCGTGGAGATCTCGGTGCCGCGCACCAGCGCCACGCCCGTCACGGCGACGGCCTCCGCGGCCTCGGCCCAGCCCGCCGTGGTGTCGTGGTCGGTCAGCGCGACGACGTCCAGCCCCGCCGCGGCCGCCGCCTCGAGCACCCCCCGCGGGGAGTCCGTGCCGTCGGAGGCCCGCGAGTGCGTGTGGAGGTCGATCCGGGGCGGCGTCACGATCACCGATTCTAAGGAGCGCGACGGGCCGGCACCCCCGATCCGGGGCCCGCCGGGGTGCGACGTCGGCCACTCCCGCGCCGCCCGGACGCGTGAAGGCGACGACACAACCTCTCCACCGCGCCCGCCGCAGCCGCCCCCGGCTCGCCCGAACGGGCAGGGCACGATCGTCGCGATGGATCTTCCCAGCGCCGACGTCGCGACTCCCCCCGCCCTGACCGCCCGCACCCCCGGCCCCACCGGGATCGTCTTCGTGCACGGCATGCGCACGTCGTCGTCGATCTGGGAGCGCCAGCTGGAGCACGTGCGCGACGCCGGGCACGACGCCGTCGCCGTCGACCTGCCGGCCCACGGCGTGCGGCACCACGAGCGGTTCTCCATGCCGCGCGCGTTCGAGGTGCTGGACGAGGCCGCCGGGTCCTTCGACGCGGGGACCCCGGTCGTCGTCGTGGGGCTCTCGCTCGGCGGGTACACGTCGCTCGCCTGGGCGGCGCACCAGGCCACCGTCGCCAGCGCCCCGCAGCTGGCAGGCGTCGTCGCCGCGGGCTGCACCTCGGACCCGAAGGGCAAGCCCGTCGCCCTCTTCCGCGACGTCGCGCGCCTCGCCGTCACCGGCACCACGGCCGTGCGCCGCGGCCTGCGCGACGCCTCGCTGGCCTGGCGCTCCGCGCTGACCGGTGGCGCCTCGCGCGCCGGCGGCACGGAGGTCGCGGACCTGCTGGGCGACGCCGGCGGCGTGCCGCGCCCCGGCTGGGACATCGTCACCGACGCCCTCACCCACCTCGCCGGCCGGTCGTCCCTGGCGAGCACGCGGGCCCTGAGCGTCCCCGTGTGGTTCGTCAACGGCGCCCGCGACCGGATGCGGCTCGAGGAGTCGCGGCACGTCGCCGCCGCCGACCGCGGCGCCCTCGTCGTCGTGCCCGACGCCGGTCACGACGTGAACTCGGACGCCCCCGAGGCGTTCAACCGCGTCCTCACCCGCGCCCTGCACGACTTCGCGCGCGCCTGACCAGGGCCGTCCCGGACGGCGTCGCGACGGACGGCGGACCCGCGCCGCGCGGCCCGCCGCGGGTGGGACACTGGATCCATGACCGACACCACCCCCGTCGACGAGTCCGCGCCCGGCGCCCAGCCCGGCACCGAGGACCGCGGAAGCAACCGTTCACAGCGCCCCGCCTCGGAGGCGTTCAAGTCGTTCATCACCTCGCAGTGGGGCGAGCGCGCCGACCTCGGCGTCGAGCCCGGCGAGGCCGTGCCGTACACGGCGGAGCGCCGCGCCAAGCTGTCCGCGAGCTTCCCCGGCGCGCGGCTCGTGGTCCCCGCCGGCCCGCTCAAGGTGCGCTCCAACGACACCGACTACCGGTTCCGGCCGCACTCCGCGTTCGCGCACCTCACCGGCCTCGGCACCGACCAGGAGCCCGACGCCGTGCTCGTGCTGCACCCGGTGGCCGACGGCGAGGGCGACCCCGACGGCAACGGCAACGGCACCCACCACCACGCCGTGCTGTACGTCCGCCCGCTCGCCGCGCGCGACACCGAGGAGTTCTACGCCGACTCCCGGTACGGCGAGTTCTGGGTGGGCGCCCGGCCGTCGCTGGACGACGTCACGACGCTCACCGGCGTCGAGGCCCGCCACGTCGACGAGCTGCGCGACGCGCTCGCCAAGGACGTCGGCGCCGACGGCGTGCGCGTGCTCGTCGTGACCGGCTCCGACGAGGGCATCGAGGCGCTCGTCGAGGCCATCCGCGAGGAGGCCGGCGTCGAGGCGGAGGCCGAGGACGAGCAGCTCGTCGAGGCCACCTCCGCGCTGCGCCTCGTCAAGGACGACCTCGAGCTGGAGCACCTGCGCGAGGCCGTGGCCCGCACCATCGAGGGCTTCGAGCAGGTCGTGCCGGCGCTGCCGAAGGCCGTCGCGCACCGCCGCGGCGAGCGCGTCATCGAGACGACGTTCGACGCGCACGCCCGCCTCGAGGGCAACACCGTCGGCTACGAGACCATCGCCGCCGCCGGCGAGCACGCCACCACCCTGCACTGGATCACCAACGACGGCGTCGTCCGCTCCGGCGAGCTCGTGCTGCTGGACGCCGGCGTCGAGGTCGACTCCCTCTACACCGCCGACGTCACGCGCACCCTGCCCGTGGACGGCGAGTTCACCGACGTGCAGCGCCGCATCTACACCGCCGTGCTGGACGCCGCCGACGCCGCGTTCGCCGTCGCGCGGCCGGGGACGAAGTTCCGCGACATCCACGCCGCCGCGATGGAGGTCATCGCCGCCCGCCTCGAGGAGTGGGGCCTGCTGCCCGACGGCGTCACCGCCGAGGTGTCCCTCTCCCCCGAGGGCCAGCAGCACCGCCGCTGGATGGTGCACGGCACCAGCCACCACCTCGGCCTGGACGTGCACGACTGCGCCCAGGCGCGTCGTGAGCTCTACCTGGACGGGGTGCTCGAGCCGGGCATGGTCTTCACCATCGAGCCCGGCCTGTACTTCAAGGCCGACGACCTCGCCGTGCCCGAGGAGTACCGCGGCATCGGCGTGCGCATCGAGGACGACGTCCTCGTCACCGAGGACGGCAACGAGAACCTGTCCGCCGCCCTCCCCCGCCGCCCCGAGGACGTCGAGGCCTGGATGGCGCGCCTGCGCGGCTGACCCTGTCAGGTCGGCACTTCGTACTCGGATCGGTACACATGTGTGCCGATCCGAGTACGGATGACCGACCTGACGGCATGGGCCCGTTCGCTCACGGCGGCGGCAGCATGGGGTTGACCCGAAAGGTGCGCCGCACGTCGGGAGGGAACCGCGCCGCGAGCCGCTGCACGACCTGGTCGACGCCCGCCCCGCCGACGGCCAGGACCCGGACCGGGTCGTGGCCCGCCTCTCGGATCGCCTCGTACCGCCGCTTCTCCCGCAGCAGCTCGGTCGTGCCGTCGTGTGCCGCACCCAGGGCTCCGTCGCGGTACTTGCTCCGCCCGTCGAACTCCGCCAACAGGCCCCACTCGGGCCATCCGATGTCGCAGTGCATCTCTCCGAGTCGCGTCGGCACCGGGACCTGCGTCGCGGGCCTGGGCATCCCGGCCCGGAGGCAGACGTAGCGGAGCCAGGTCTCCCACGGGGACTGCGCACCTGCGTCGGCGTGCTCCAGCACCCACGTCGCGCGACGCCGGCCGTTGCGCGCCCGGCTCCCGGCGAGGATCGCGCGCGCCTCCCCGAGGTCGAGCCCGTGGCGCAGGGCCGAGTCCGCGACGACCAGCGCGTCCAGGGGCGGCATGGTCAGCGCGCAGTCGACGACGGTGCGCTCCAGGCTGGTGACCGGCATCCCGTCGATCTCGGCGTGCTGGTCGGCGGGCACCGGGGTCCTGTGCCTGGCCACGTCGGCGGCGGCGCGACCGGAGGCCCGGTAGCCCTGGACGACGTGCGTGCGGGCGGGGGCCCGCCACAGCGCGCACCCCCAGAGCAGAGCTGCGGACTCGTGGCTGAAGACGTGCGGTGCGACCAGCTGCCGGTGGACCGCCCGCACATGGTCGACGGCCAGCCTCCGCTCGGCGGCGTGCGGGTCGCTGCCCTGGTCCGCGCACCCGCCGACCGTGCGATACCCACCGTGCCGCACGCGTTCCACGGTGCCGGCCGCGAGCGCCCTTCCCAGTCCGGGCCTGTGCACCTCACGTGCCAGGACGATCCTGCTGCTCCCGTTCGCCATGCCGGCAGTGTCTCGGGAGCCCGGAGAGCCGTGCGGCGGCCCGTGTCGACCTGTGGACGGGCCCGTCCTGGGGGCAGGCTCGACAGTTCGGCAGTCCGTACTCGGGTCGGCACACATATGTACCGACCCGAGTACGGACTGCCGACCTGAGACCGATCAGGGCTGGGGCGGACGGTAGGGGTCGTCCGTCGCCTTCGGCTCCGTGCCCTCCGGCTGCTCGGGAGCCTGCGGCTCCGTCGGCTCCGCCGGCTGCGCCGGGGCCGGGGGTGCCTGCGGGGCCGGGGGCTGCTCCTCCGTGGGGCGCATGGCGCCGTACCGCGGGGCGCCGCTCGGCGTGGTCCAGCGGGGGTCCGGGGTCCGGGGCGCGGCGGGGGCTGCGGGGGCGGTCGCGACGGGTGCGCCGGGCGCCGGGACCACCGGGGCGGGCGCCGTCGAGCCACGGCGCGCCTTGCCCAGCCCGCCCGGGGACTCGAGCAGCATGGACCGGGCGTCGCCGGCGTGCTCGGTGGCGCAGAGGATGGCGTACGTGGACGCGACGATCTGCGACGACGACGTGAAGTCACGACGCCCGCCGGTCAGCGCGTACGACAGCACCGAGAAGAGCAGGCCGAACCCGGCGCCGAGGCCGATGGCGACCAGCAGGACACCGCCCGCCGTCGTGCCGCCGAACAGGCTGAGGAGCAGGCCGACGAAGAAGCCGAACCACGCGCCGGAGAGCGCGCCCGCGAGCGCCACGCGGCCGTAGGTGAGCCGCCCGGTGACCCGCTCGACCATGCGCAGGTCGGTGCCGACGATGGTGACGTGCTCGACGGCGAACTTGTGGTCCGACAGGTAGTCGACCGCCTGCTGGGCCTCGAGGTAGGTGTCGTACGCGGCGACCTCGTCCCCGGCGGGCGGGGTCGGGACGCGGGGCACGGCGTTCGGGCGGCTGAAGCTCATTCGCCCAGTCTGGCCCAGTCCAGCCCCCGGCACCACACCGCGTGCCCCCTACCAGGACCGACGGGGCCGCCCCGCGTAGGCTGACCGACGTGAGCGCGGCAACGAGGGTCTTCGTGGCACGGCTCGCCGGCACCCAGGTCTTCGACCCGATCGGTGACGAGGTGGGGCGCGTGCGCGACGCCGTCGTGCTGATCCGCGCCAAGGGCGCGCCCCGCGCCGTCGGGCTGGTCGTCGAGGTCCCGGGTCGCCGGCGCGTCTTCCTCCCGCTGACGCGGGTGACGGCGATCGACGCGGGCCAGGTGATCTCGACCGGGCTGCTCAACATGCGCCGCTTCGAGCAACGGGCGATGGAGTCGCTGGTGCTGGGCGAGCTGCTGGACCGCACGGTGCGGTTCACGGACGGCTCGGGCGAGGCGACGGTCGAGGACCTGTCGATCACGCGCCAGCGCACGGGCGACTGGCTGGTGGACCAGCTCTTCGTGCGGCGCGGGCAGCCCGCGCGGGGGCTGTCGCTGCGGCGGCGCGGCGAGACGCTCGTCGTGCCGGTCACCGCGGTCACCGGCCTCGCGGGGTCCACGGCCGAGCAGGGCGCCACGAAGCTGCTGGAGGCGTACGAGGACCTGCGCCCGGCCGACCTGGCCGACGTGCTGCACGAGCTGGGCGACACGCGCCGCCTGGAGGTGGCGAGCGCCCTCGACGACGAGCGGCTGGCCGACGTCCTCGAGGAGCTGCCGGAGGACGACCAGGTCTCGATCGTGTCCCGCCTCGACTCGGGCCGCGCCGCCGACGTGCTCGAGGCGATGCAGCCGGACGACGCGGCCGACCTGCTGAACGAGCTGCCCGACGAGCAGGCCACCCGCCTCCTGGAGCTGATGGAGCCGGAGGAGGCGAAGGACGTGCGCCGCCTGCTGTCCTACGACGAGGACACGGCGGGCGGCCTCATGACCACGGAGCCGGTGATCCTCGGCCCGGAGACGTCGATCGCGACCGCCCTGGCGCAGATCCGCAAGCAGGACCTGCCGCCGGCGCTGGCGTCGATGGTGTTCGTGGCCCGGCCGCCGCTGGAGACGCCCACGGGCCGGTTCCTCGGCGTCGCGCACTTCCAGCGCCTGCTGCGGGAGCCCCCGCACGCGTCGGTGGGGTCGGTGCTGGACACGGACACGGAGTGGCTCACCCCGGACGCCCCCGTCGGGCGGGTGACGCGCCTGCTGGCGGCCTACGACCTGCTCGCGCTGCCGGTGCTCGACACCGAGAAGCGGCTGCTGGGCGCGGTGTCCGTGGACGACGTGCTGGACCACATCCTCCCCGACGACTGGCGCGAGCACGTGGACGAGGACATGGAGGAGGTGCCGCGTGGCTGACCGCCTCGACCAGCCGAAGGAGGCGCGGCGCACCCTCATCCCGCGGCCGCAGATGGACCAGGACGCGGTGGGCCGCGCCACGGAGGGGATCGCCCGCTTCCTCGGCACGCCCCGGTTCCTCATCTACCTCACCGTGTTCTGCGCGGTGTGGCTGGCCTGGAACTCGTGGGGGCCGGAGGCGCTGCGGTTCGACAGCGCGTCGAACGGCTTCACGGCGCTGACGCTCATGCTCTCGCTGCAGGCGAGCTACGCGGCGCCGCTCATCCTGCTCGCGCAGAACCGGCAGGACGACCGCGACCGGGTCACCGCCGAGCAGGACCGTCAGCGCGCCGAGCGCAACCTCGCGGACACGGAGTACCTGGCGCGCGAGATGGCGGCGCTGCGGATCGCGCTGGGCGAGGTCGCGACGCGCGACTTCGTCCGCTCGGAGATCCGCAACCTGCTCGAGGAGCTGGACGAGAAGGAGTCGGAGCGCAGCCGGGACGCCTCGCCGTCCTGACCCCTCCCCGCCCGGACGCCCACCGGCCGGCGTGGCCGGGACGCGCCGGGCGGCGCGCCGCGGCACTGCCCGCCCGAACCGCTAACCTCCCGGGGCAGGGATCGCACGGGACGGCCGGAACGGACGCAGGAGGACGCGTGGCTCGGCAGGTGGTGCTGGTGAACGGGCTCCCCGGCTCCGGCAAGACGACGCTCGCCGCCCCGCTCGCGGCCCGGCTCGGCACTCCGCTCCTGGCCAAGGACGCCCTCAAGGAGGCGCTGGCGGACGCCGTCGACCCGGCCGCGTACCCCGGCGTCGGCATCGCCGCCGCGGAGGCGCTCTGGCGGCTGGCGGCGGCCCCCCTGCCGCGCGTCGTGGTCGAGTCCTGGTGGTTCCGGCCCCGGGACCTGGACCACGCGCTGCGCGGCCTGGCCACGGCGGGTGCGGACGCCGTCGTCGAGGTCTGGTGCAACGTGCCGCCCGACGTCGCGCGCGAGCGGTTCGAGGCCCGCGCCGCCGCCCGGCACCCGGTGCACGCGGACGGCCGCGACCTCGCCGCCGACTGGGCCCGGTGGGCGGAGCACGGCGCGCCGCTCGCGCTCGGACCCGTCCTGCGGGTGGACACCGGCGGTCCGGTGGACGTCACGCTCCTGGCGCACCGCGTCGCGGCGGTCCTCTCCGGCCGTGACCCACGACGCACCGGCACCGCCACCCGCCGCGCCTAGGATCGAGGCATGACCACCGGCTCCCCCGACGGCCCCCGACCGCTGAGCGACCGCGTCCGCACCGCCCTCACGTCGGTGGTCGACCCGGAGATCCGCCGCCCCATCACCGACCTCGGCATGGTCCGCTCCGTCGACGTGCGCGACGGCGGCCACGTGACGGTGGGCGTCGACCTCACGGTGGCCGGCTGCCCCATGAAGTCCACCCTGGTGCGCGACGTCACCGCCGCCGTCGAGGCGGTCGACGACGTGACGGGCGTGGACGTGCAGCTGGGCGTCATGACGCCCGAGCAGCGGCAGTCGCTGCGCTCCACGCTCCGCGGGGGCACGGGCGACCCGGTGATCCCGTTCGCGCAGCCCGGCTCGCTGACCAAGGTGTACGCGATCGCCTCCGGCAAGGGCGGTGTCGGCAAGTCGAGCGTGACGGCGAACCTCGCGGCGGCGATGGCGGCCGACGGGCTCAGCGTGGGCGTCGTCGACGCCGACATCTACGGCTTCTCCATCCCTCGCATGCTCGGCGTGGACCGCCAGCCGACGCGCGTGGACTCCATGCTGCTGCCCCCCATCGAGCACGGCGTGAAGGTCGTGTCGATCGGCATGTTCGTGCCCGCGGGGCAGCCGGTCGTGTGGCGCGGGCCGATGCTGCACCGCGCGCTGGAGCAGTTCCTCGCGGACGTGTTCTGGGGCGACCTCGACGTGCTGCTGCTCGACCTGCCGCCCGGCACCGGCGACATCGCGATCTCCGTGGCGCAGCTGCTGCCGGGGAGCGAGATCGTCGTGGTCACGACGCCGCAGGCCGCGGCGGCCGAGGTCGCGGAGCGCGCCGGGTCGATCGCCACGCAGACGTCGCAGGGCGTGGTGGGCGTCGTGGAGAACATGTCCTGGCTGGAGCAGCCGGACGGGACGCGCCTCGAGGTGTTCGGCTCGGGCGGCGGGCAGCGCGTCGCGGACCGGCTGGGCGCCACGCTCGGGACGGCGGTGCCGCTGCTCGGCCAGGTGCCGCTCGACGTGGCGGTCCGCGCCGCGGGCGACGACGGCACCCCCGTGGTGCTCAGCGACCCCAACTCCGCCGGGGCGCGCGTGCTGCGCGACGTGGCCCGCGCGCTGGCCGGGCGGTCGCGCGGGCTCGCCGGCCTGCGGCTGAACCTCAGCCCCGTCACCGGCTGACGCGCGATACCCTCCCCCGGGCGCCCTGCCGGCGCGCCACCGCCGTCCCCTGCGAAGGAGCTGTCCCGCCATGAGCACGCCCGAGTGGCTCGAGTCCTGGTCCGACGACGAGGGGGCGAAGCGCGTGCGCGACCTGTTCGCGCGGGTCTTCGCGGACGACGGCGGTGAGCCCGACGGCGTCTGGTCGGCCCCGGGCCGCGTCAACCTCATCGGCGAGCACACCGACTACAACGGCGGCCTGGCGCTGCCGACGGCGCTGCCGCACCGCACCTACGTCGCCCTGCGGCACCGGGACGACGACGTCGTCCGCCTCGGCTCCGCGCAGGCCCCGGGCAGGCTCTGGACGGCCCGGCTGGCCGACGTCGCCCCCGGCGCCGTCTCCGGCTGGGGCGCGTACGTCGCCGGCGTCGCGTGGGCGCTCGGCGAGGCCGGCCACGGCGTCCGCGGCTTCGACGCCGTCGTCGACTCGTGCGTGCCGTTCGGCGCCGGGCTGTCCTCCTCGGCGGCCCTCGAGTGCGCGGTGGCCGTCGCGCTCGACGAGACCGGCGGGCTGGGCCTCGCGGGCGACGACGCCGGCCGGGCGACGCTCGTGGAGGCGTGCGTGCGCGCGGAGAACGAGATCGCCGGTGCGCCGACGGGCGGCATGGACCAGGCCGCCTCGCTGCGCTGCACCGCCGGGCACGCCCTGCTCGTGGACTCCCGCCCGGGGCTGTCCGCGCTGGAGTCCGGCACGCCGGTGCCGTTCGACCTGGAGGCCGCGGGCCTCACGCTGCTCGTGGTCGACACGCGGGCCGAGCACGCCCTCGTCGACGGCCAGTACGCCGAGCGGCGCGCCACCTGCGAGCGCGCCGCGGCGCTGCTCGGGGTCCCGACCCTGCGCGACGTGGACCCGGAGCAGCTCGCCGAGACCCTCGCCGCGCTCGCACCGCACGACCCCGACGGCGTGCTGCGCCGGCGCGTGCAGCACGTGGTCACCGAGATCGAGCGCACCGCCCGCTTCCGCGACCTCGTCACCGCCGGCCGCGTCGCCGAGGTCGGGCCGCTGATGATCGCCTCCCACACCTCGCTGCGGGACGACTACGAGGTCTCGGCCCGCGAGCTCGACCTCGTCGTCGACGCCGCGCTCGGCGCGGGCGCGCTGGGCGCCCGCATGACCGGCGGCGGGTTCGGCGGCTCCGCGATCGCGCTCGTGCGCGCGGGCGACGTCGACGCGGTCGTCGCGGCCGTCCAGGCCGCGTTCGACGACGCCGGGCTGCGCGCGCCGGGCTTCCTCCTCGCGCCGCCGTCGGCCCCCGCGGGCCGCACCGCCTGACCGATCACCGCCTGCGTGATCGCCGACGACGCGCTCCGGCAGGCGATGTGTCCGTGCGGCCACCGCCGAGGCTCGGCGGTGGCCGCACGGACGACTACAGGTCGTAGGTGGCGACGACGGGCGCGTGGTCGCTCCATCGCTCGTCGTAGGTGGGCGCGCGGTCGACCTCGACCTTGACGGCGCGGGCCGCGAGCGCCGGGTTGGCGAGCTGGTAGTCGATGCGCCAGCCGCGGTCGTTGACGTACGACTGCCCGCGCCACGACCACCACGTGAACGGGCCGGGGCCCTCGCCGCCGTGCTCCCGACCGAGGTCGGCCCAGCCGAGCTCGCCGGTCCACCGGTCGACGTAGGCGCGCTCCTCCGGCAGGAAGCCGGCGTTCTTGAGGTTGCCCTTCCAGTTCGCGATGTCCGCGTTGCGGTGCGCGATGTTGAGGTCGCCGGCCACCACGGCCGGGCGGTCGGCGGCGGCGAGCTCGGCCAGGCGGGCGGTGACCTTGTCGAGGTGCGCGTACTTGGCGACCATCGTGTGCTCCTGCCCCGCGCCGGTGGACCCGGAGTGCAGGTACGCCGAGACGGCGGTGAGCAGGCCGCCCCCGGGCAGCTCGACGTCGGCCTCGACCCAGCGGCCGGTGTCGACGGGCGGCTCGGGCTCGCCGTCCGGACCGTGGGCGGCCAGGCCCGTGCGCACGGCCTGGAGCGGCAGCCGCGACGCGACCGCCACGCCGGCGCGGCCCTTGATCTCGCTGGGCAGGTGCGCCACGTGCCAGCCGTCGAGGTACTCGTGGACCAGCTCGTCGGGGGCGCGCACCTCCTGCAGCAGCAGGATGTCGGGGGTGCGGGCGGCGATCCAGGTGTCCATGCGGCGGCGGAAGGCGGCACGGATGCCGTTGACGTTGGCGGTGGCGACGGTCAGCACGCCCGACATCCCATCACAGGACGCCGACACCTCCGCAGCCGCGCGACGTCGGGTGCGTCACTCCCCGCGGTAGGCGGCCTCCAGCGCGGCGACGTCGATCTTGCCCATCGTCAGCATCGCGTTCATGGTGCGCAGGTTCGCCTCGGTCGTGTAGTCGCCGGACAGCTCCTCGAGCTGCTTCGGGATCACCTGCCAGGAGATGCCGAACCTGTCCTTGCACCAGCCGCACGGCCCGGGCTCGCCGCCGTCGGACGTGAGGACGTCCCAGTAGCGGTCCACCTCCTCCTGAGAGTCGACGCGCAGGTAGAAGCTGAAGGCCTCGTTCAGCTGGAACTCGGGGCCGGCGTTCAGGCCGGTCACAGGAAGCCCGGCTACGGTGAACTCGACGACGAACGGTTCGCCGGCCTCGGCTCCCGGCACCCCCTCGGGCGACGTGAGCACGGAGTCCACCGACGACCCAGGGATGTGCTCGGCATAGAAGGCCGCCGCCTCGTGCGCGCGGTTGTTCCCGAACCACAGGTGCGTGCGTGCGGTCACCATGACCGCTCCCTCCTGACGGGCACCGTCCCTCGCGGCCGGCGCGGCACACGTCCCGACCGCGCGACGAACCGGAAATCATCGGTGTCGGTGCATCCCATCGGCCGAATGTCCGACGAAGGTAGAGACATGCCGCTTCCCGTCAGCCCCGAGATCCTGGTCGTCCTGGGCACCCGCCCGGAGGCCATCAAGCTGTTCCCCCTGATCCAGCGCCTGCAGGAGCATCCGCGGCTGCGCCCGGTCGTCGTCACGACCGGGCAGCACAAGGAGCTCGTCGACCACGTGCTGCAGGAGGCCGGCTGCGCGGTGGCCGGCGACCTCGGCGTCGGCCGCCCGGGCCTGACGCTGAACCAGCTGTCCTCGTCGGTGATCGCCGGGCTCGACGAGTTCGTCACCGGGCGGTACGGACCTCCCCCCGAGCGGATCAGCGGTCGCGTCCGCGAGGACCACTACCCCGCCGCCTGCATCGTGCACGGCGACACGTCCAGCGCCGCCGCGGCCGCGGTCGCCGCGTTCCACCTGCGCATCCCCGTGCTCCACGTCGAGGCCGGCCTGCGCACGGGGACCACGCTCTCGCCCTTCCCCGAGGAGCTCAACCGCCAGCTCGTCGCGCGCATCGCCTCCTTCCACGCGGCGCCCACCCGCAGCAACGTGCAGAACCTGGTGCGCGAGGGCGTCGACATCGGGCGCACGTTCGTCACCGGCAACACCGGCATCGACGCGCTGCGCTGGGCGGCCGCCCGCCAGGTGCCGTACGGCCGGCCCGAGCTGGCGTGGCTGGAGGACGACACGGCGTCGCGCGTCGTCACCGTCACCGCCCACCGCCGGGAGAACTGGAACGGGGGCATCGCGAGCATCGCTCGGGCCGTGCACGAGCTGGCCGACGCGCACCCGGACGTCCGCTTCGTCGTCCCGGTGCACCCGAACCCCCGCGCGGCGCAGACGGTGCGCGACGAGCTCGGTGCCGTCGCCGCCGTGACCCTCACGGCGCCCATGGAGTACCACACGTTCGCCCGCCTGCTGGCGCGGTCGACCCTGGTGATCACGGACTCCGGCGGCATCCAGGAGGAGGCCCCGGCGCTCCGCGTGCCCGTGCTCGTCGCGCGCACCACGACGGAACGCACGGAGGGCGTCGAGGCGGGCACCCTCGAGCTGGTCGGCACCGACACCGGCACGATCGTCGCCGCCGCCACCCGCGTGCTGACCGACCCGGCCGCCCACGCCGCCTTCTCGCGCCAGCCCAACCCCTACGGCGACGGGCACGCCGCGGAGCGCATCGTGGACGCGGTGGAGCACCTCGTCTTCGACTCGCCCGTGCCGCACACCTCCGGCCCCGGCTTCGTCCGCGCCCAGGTGCTGGAGTGGGCGGGGTTCCGCCGCACCGACGCCGTCGACGGGCCCGGGTTCGTGCGCGAGCCCACCCCCGTGGACCACGTCGCCCCGGACCTCGAGGACGTCGTCATCGCCCCGAGGTCCACGGCCGACCCGTACGACGCCCCGACCATCGGGGCGTCCGCGTGAGCGGCCTCGCGACCGCCGCGACGGTGGCCGCGACGGCTCCGTGGTGGGACCCGTACCGCGGGATGCCGGTGGGCGTGCAGGTGCTCATGTGGTTCCTGCTCGCGCTCACGCTCGTCACGGTCGGGGTGATCGTGTGGCTCGTGGTGCGGGCGTGGTTCGAACGTCGCCGGCAGCGCCGCGCCGCCGAGACCGCGCACGAGGACGAGTACCTGTGGGTCTTCGTCGTCCCGGCGCTGAACGAGGAGGTGACGATCGCCGACAGCGTCAGCCGCCTCGTCGCCGTCCAGGCCACGCACAAGGCGATCGTCGTCGTCGACGACGGGTCCGACGACGGGACGCCCGAGGTCCTCGCGCGGCTGCGCGCCGAGGTGCCCGAGCTGAAGGTGCTGCGCCGCGAGCTGCCGAACGCCCGCGTGGGCAAGTCCGCGGGTCTCGACGACGCGTGGGAGTTCGTCCACGACGAGGTCCTCACCGGCCGGTACGCCGGCTGGCCGACGACGCGGGTCGTCGTCGGCGTCGTCGACGCCGACGGGCGCATCCCCGCCGACGCGCCGCGCGCCCTGGCCGGGGCCTTCACGGACGAGCGCGTGGGCGGTGTGCAGGCGCTCGTGCGCATCTACAACCGCCGGCACTACCTGACCTGGGGGCAGGACGTCGAGTTCGGCGTCATGGCGTACGTCTACCAGCTGGGGCGGTCGGCCTGGGGCACGGCCAACATGGGGGGCAACGGCCAGTACGTGCGGCTCGCCGCGCTGGACGACGTCGTCGTCACGGAGGGGCTGCCGCCGGGCGTCGAGCGCGGCCCGTGGCGCGACCGCCTCACCGAGGACCAGGACATCGGCGTCCGCCTCGTCCGCGCCGGCTGGCGCGGGCGCCAGACGGTGCTGACCAGCGTGGACCAGCAGGGCGTGACCCGGCTGCGGCGCCTGTTCAAGCAGCGCGTGCGGTGGGCGCAGGGCAACTGGCAGGCGTTCTCCCTCCTGCGCGGCGCGCTCAGGACCCCGGTCTCCGTCGGCGCACGGCTGGACCACGTCGCCTACCTGCTCATGCCGCTGCTCCAGCTGCTCATGGGGCTCGGGCTGGTGCTGTCGCTCGCGTTCTGGCTGTTCGGCGACGTGCCGTTCGTCTCCGGCTGGTGGCCGTCGCTGGTCTTCTTCGCGACGCTCACCCTGGTGCCGAGCTTCCTCACCCTGCTCATGACGACGGAGCCCGGCCGGCACCCGTTCCTGCGCGCCGTCTTCGGGCTGATCCCGTACATGCTCTACACGTGGCTGCTGTGGCCCGTGGTGACCGTGGCGCTGGTCCGCGAGCTGCTCGGCCACCGCGGGTGGACCAAGACCGACCGCGAGCCGCTCGACGCCAACCTGCCCGACGACGTCGCGCAGGAGGCCGTGCCCGCCGTCGCCGGCTGAGCGTCACGAGGCGGCGAGGCGCGCCTTCTCGTGCTCGACGTCGAACGTGGCCGCGGGCCACTGCGGGTCGATGTCCTCCAGGGCGTCCAGCAGCAGGGCCTGCACCGCGAGGCGCGCGTACCACTTGGCGTTCGCCGGCACGACGTACCAGGGCGCGTGCTCGGTGGAGGTGCGCTCGAAGACGGTCTGGAACGCGTCCATGTAGCGGGGCCACAGCAGCCGCTCGTCGACGTCGCCCGGGTTGTACTTCCAGTGCTTGTCGGGGCGCTCGAGCCGCTCACCGAGCCGCGCCTTCTGCTCCTCGGGCGAGATGTGCAGCATCACCTTGACGATGCGGGTGCCCCGCGCGGCCAGCTCGGCCTCGAACGCGTTGATCGCGCCGTAGCGCCGCTCGATCTCCTCGGGCGGCGCCAGCTCGCGCACCCTCCCGATGAGGACGTCCTCGTAGTGCGAGCGGTCGAAGACGCCGATGTAGCCCGCGGCCGGCACCTCCCGCTCGACCCGCCACAGGAAGTCGTGGGCCAGCTCGTCGGGCGTCGGCTTCTTGAACGCCACCAGGTGGACGCCCTGCGGGTCGGTCGCGCCGATGACGTGGCGCACGATGCCGCCCTTGCCCGCCGAGTCCATCGCCTGCAGCACGAGCAGCACCGCCGGCGCGGACGGGTCCTCGCGGCTCTGGGCGTAGAGGCGCTCCTGCAGCTCGTCGAGCTCCTCCTCGCCGGCACGGAGGTCGGCGGCGCCGTCCTTCTTCTTCCCGCCGTACCCGGGCTTCGAGCCCGGGTCGACGTCCGCGAGGCGGAACCCCTCGCCCACCCGCAGCAGCTCGCCCGGCTCGCCCGACCACCCACGCTGGCTCTTCGCGATCATGGGCACATCATGGCGGACGCGACCGGGCCCGTCGCCCCCAACGGGGTCGACGGGCCCGGGTGTCGTCGCGGGTCGCGCCGCGTACCGCTCCGCCGGTCAGGCGATCGATCGCTCGGCGGCCTCGACCGCGTTGCGGAACAGCATGGCGATCGTGGTCGGCCCCACGCCGCCGACGCGCGGCGTGATCGCCCCGGCGACCTCCGCGCACGACTCGTCCACGTCCGGCAGCAGCCTGCGGCCCTCGTACCGCACACCGCCACCGACCACCGTGACGCCCGGCGTCAGGTGCTCGGGCTGCAGGATGCCCGGGACACCGGCGGCCGCGATCACGATGTCGGCACGCCTGGTGTACTCCGGCCAGTCCGGCACGCCGGTGTGGACCACGGTGACGGCCGCGTTCGCCGTCGGGCGCTTCTGCGACAGCAGCAGGGCCAGGGGCCGCCCGAGCGTCGTGCCACGGCCGAGGATGCAGACCTCGCGACCGGCGACCGGGATCTCGTGGTGCGCCAGCAGCGTCTCGATCCCCGCCGGGGTCGCCGGCACCGGGCCGGGCATCCCGAGCGCGAGGCGCCCCATGTTCACGGGGTGCAGGCCGTCGACGTCCTTGTCCGGGTCCAGCGCGAGCATGGCCGCGTCGAAGTCGATCTGCGGCGGCGTCGGGTTCTGGATGAGGACGGAGTCGACGTCCTCGGCGTCGTTCATCTCCCGCACCGCCGCCAGCACGTCCGCCTGGGTGGCGTCCTGCGGCAGGTGGATGTGCGGCGAGGTGAACCCGAGCTCGGTCGCCTTGTCCATCTTCATCCGGATGTAGCCGGCGCTCGCGGAGTCGTCCCCGACGAGGATCGTGCCGAGCCCGGGGCGGTGCCCCGCGGCGACGAGCGCGTCGATCCGCGGGGCAAGGTCCGCGAAGACCGCGTCCGCGACCGGCTTGCCCGGCAGCAACCGGGCCGTCACTGCTGCAGCCCGGGGTAGAGCGGGAAGTCGGCGGTGAGCTTCGCGACGCGGGCCGAGAGGGCGTCGACGTCGGCCGCCGCGCCGTCGCGCAGGGCGACCGCGATGATGTCGGCGACCTCGGTGAACTCGGCGTCGCCGAACCCGCGGGTGGCGAGCGCCGGCGTGCCGATCCGCAGGCCGGAGGTGACGCGCGGCGGGCGAGGGTCGAACGGCACGGCGTTGCGGTTCACGGTGATGCCCGCGTCGTGCAGGAGGTCCTCGGCCTGCTGGCCGTCGAGCGCCGAGTGGCGCAGGTCCACGAGCACCAGGTGCACGTCGGTGCCGCCGGTGAGGACGGACACCCCCTGCTCCGCCACGTCGGCCTGGGACAGGCGCTCCGCGATGATCTGCGCGCCGCGCAGCGTGCGCTCCTGGCGGTCCTTGAACTCGTCGGTGCCCGCGACCTTGAAGGCCACGGCCTTGGCCGCGATCACGTGCATGAGCGGGCCGCCCTGCTGGCCCGGGAACACGGCCGAGTTGATCTTCTTGGCGTACTCCTCCTTGCTCAGGATGAAGCCGGAGCGCGGGCCGCCGATCGTCTTGTGCACGGTGGAGCTCACGACGTCCGCGTGCGGCACGGGGCTCGGGTGCAGGCCCGCGGCCACGAGGCCCGCGAAGTGGGCCATGTCCACCCACAGCTTGGCGCCGACCTCGTCCGCGACCTCGCGGAACGCGGCGAAGTCCAGGTGGCGCGGGTACGCCGACCAGCCCGCGATGATGACGTCGGGACGGTGCTCCAGGGCGCGCTTGCGCACCTCGTCCATCTCGATCCGGTACGACTGCGGGTCCACGCCGTAGGCGCCGACGTCGTAGAGCTTGCCGGAGAAGTTGATCTTCATGCCGTGCGTGAGGTGGCCGCCGTGGGCCAGCTCGAGGCCGAGGATCTTGTCGCCGGCGTTGATGAGGGCGTGCAGCACGGCCGCGTTGGCCTGCGCGCCGGAGTGCGGCTGCACGTTGGCGGCCTCGGCCCCGAACAGGTCCTTCGCGCGGGCGATCGCGAGGTTCTCCGCGATGTCGACCTGCTCGCAGCCGCCGTAGTAGCGGCGGCCGGGGTAGCCCTCGGCGTACTTGTTGGTGAGCACGCTGCCCTGCGCCTGCAGGACGGCACGCGGGACGAAGTTCTCGCTCGCGATCATCTCGAGGGTGTCGCGCTGGCGGGCCAGCTCCCCGTCGAGGACGGCGGCGATCTCGGGGTCGAGCTCCGCCAGGGGCGCGTTGAACGTGGGGTCGGGAGTGCTCATCAGGCGTTCTCCTGCTGTGTGTCGGACGGCGGTCGGACGATGTCGGACATGGTGCCGGACCATCGTGTCAATCGGGCGACCGGGCCCAGGCGAACGACCCGTCGTCTGCACAGCGCGTCGCTCCCCGGTGGTGATCCACCTGTACGCCAGTCGCGACTCTCGCGATCCTAGCCGATCCCCTCGGCCCGCCGCCGTGGCTCCCGCGGGACGGTTCGCCTCCCGACCACCTCGCCACGGGCCGGGCGTCGTCGTGCCAGGCCGACCGCCGCCGTCGCGGCGCGCCTCACGCGGCGGGCGCCGGGCGGTCGGCGCCGTCGAGGCGCAGCAGGCGCACGCCGTGCGCGGGGACCTCGAGGTCGAGCACGCCGTCGCCGCCCGTCGCGGGCCCCGGGGCGCCGAGCGCCACCCGCTCGCCGGTCCACACGTCGACGACGGCGGCGGGGCGCCCGGGCAGGCCGGCGGCGGCCGCGAGCACGCGCACGCGCCGCGGCTCGTCCGCGGTGCTGAACAGCCCGACCCAGCGCGTGGCGTCCTCGCCGTCGCCCGTGGCGGCGCCCCAGACGACCGTCTCGGCGCCCGCGGCGCCCTCCCGCAGCAGCTCCCGCCCGCCGGTGGACCGGTGGGCGACCTCGAGGACGCCGGGGTGGACGAGGTCCGCGACCGTCGCGGCGTCGGAGGTGGGCAGGTCGCCGCCCACGAACAGGGGCGAGCGGGCCAGGCACCACAGGGTGAGCATCGTGCGCCGCTCGTCCGTCGTGAGCAGCGACTGGCGCGGCGCACCCCGCTCGGCGCGCACGCCGATCCGTCCCAGCGGCAGCATGTCCGCGTCGGCCCAGCCGGCGGGCCCCGAGTGCGGCGCCCAGCGGGCCATGCGGCCGAGCTGCGCCTCGACGTCGGGCCAGCGGTCCCACAGGTCGTCGGAGACGCGCCACATGTCGGCGTGCTCGCGCAGGTGCTCGAGGTGCGCGAGGGAGAGCTCGGTGCCGGGCGACAGGGACACCACGACGCGCCTCCCGTGCCGCAGCTCGGCCCGGCGGACGGCGAGCGACAGCGCCTCGACGGCGCCCGCGTGGTACGGCGCCAGCATGTCGTCGACCTTGAGGAAGTCGACGCCCCAGCCGACGACGTGGTCGATCATCGCGTCCAGCCACGCCTGGGCGCCGGGGTGGTCGGTCCGCAGCCCGTAGCAGTCGGAGTTCCACGGACAGGTGCTGGCGGGGTCCGCGATCTCGCCGGTGCGGTACGGCGTGCCGGGCACGGGCAGGTCGGCCTCGACGGCCCGGCGGGCGATGCCGCGCATGAGGTGGACGCCGAACCGCAGGCCGAGGTCGTGCACGGCGGCGGCGAGGGGCGCGAAGCCCCGGCCCTCGGCGGCCGACGGGAAGCGCGCCACCACCGGCTGCAGGAACCCGCGCTCGTCGAAGAGCACGGGGGCGGCGTCGTTGTAGCCGCCGGGCCGCGCGGTGGGCTCGTACCACTGGATGTCGACGACGACGGTGTCCCAGCCCGCGCGGGCCATCGCCCCGCCGTCGTGCCCGGCCAGGAACCGCGCGTTGGCCAGCACCTCGTCCTCGGTCACGGTGGTGCCGTAGCTGTCCCACGAGTTCCAGCCCATGGGCGGGCGGGCCGTCGCGGCCCGCGCGCTGGCGGCCCGGGTGGCGGCCCGGTCGGTCGGGTCGTGCGGCATCGCTCCCCCTCGCGGCGCCCTCCGGCACCGAGTACATCGTTGTAGACGCGGCCATCCTGCCCCGCTCCGCCCGGCCCGGTCAATCGCTCCGCGACACCCGGAGCCGCGTCGGCGCGGCCCCGGCGCCCGGCTGTTCATCGTTGCAGAGCCGTGACCTGGGCCACTTGACCGCGGCGCGCGGCCCGTGTCAGATTGGGCGCCGTCGATGGCTCTTCATCGATGTAAACCGCCCGGAGCGACGCCGCCCCGGCCGCGGACCGGATCTCCGAGAGGACCCCGTGATGAGGAAGTCACGCCTGATCGCCGGCATCGTCACAGCCGTGGTGGCCGCCGGCACCGTCACCGCCTGCAGCTCCGGCGGCGGGAGCGGCTCCGACGACGGCACGCTCACGTTCATGTTCCGTGGCGGCGACGACGAGAAGAAGGCCTACCAGGAGGCCATCGACCGCTTCACCGAGGACACCGGCGTGAAGGTGAAGATGATCGTCACCTCGGCCGACCAGTACGCCCAGAAGCTCCAGGCCGCGGTCGCGGGGAACAAGGTCCCGGACGTCTTCTACATCGAGCAGGCCAGCCTCCAGTCCTACGTCAGCTCCGGCGTGCTCATGGACATCACGGACCAGGTCGCCGAGCAGGGCGTCGACCTCGACAACGTCTGGCCCTACGGCGTCGACTCCTACCGCTTCGACGGCACCACCCAGGGCACGCCCGACGGCAAGCTCTACGGCCTGCCGAAGGACATCGGCCCGTTCGCGTTCGGCTACAACGCCGACCTGCTGAAGGAGGCCGGCGTCGACCGGCCGGACCCCGACGAGCCCCTCACCTGGGACGAGTGGCTCGAGATCTGCAAGAAGCTCACGCAGGACACCGACGGCGACGGCGAGACCGACCAGTGGGGCACCGGCCTCAACGTGCAGTGGAACTCGCAGGCCTTCGTGTGGAGCAACGGCGGCGACTGGACCAACGAGGACCACACGCAGGTCACCGTGGACACGCCCGAGTTCGCCGAGGCGATCCAGTTCATCGCCGACCTCACGAACGAGGACGGCGTCACGCCGAACCCCGAGCAGGCGCAGACGCTCGACACCTACCAGCGCTTCATGGCCGGCGAGATCGGGTTCTTCCCGGTCGGGCCGTGGGACATGAGCGTCTACAACGACCTCGACTTCGAGTACGACCTCATGCCCTGGCCGGTCGGCAGGACCGGTGAGCCCGCCACCTGGGTCGGCTCTCTCGGCATCGGCGTCTCGAACACCACGAAGCTGCCCGAGGACGCCGTGAAGCTCGCGACGTACCTCTCCACGGACGAGTCCGCGCAGCAGACCCTCGTCGACGCCAGCGTGCAGATCCCGAACCGGATCGACACCGCCGAGGAGTGGGCGGCCGAGGTCGACGAGGACGACGCCCTCGAGCCGAAGAACCGCCAGGAGTTCCTCGACATCGCCCAGGACTACGGGCGGGAGATGCCGGCGTCGTTCACGTACGGGGCCGAGTGGTACGACGAGCTGTGGGTGGGGATCCAGCCCGTCCTCGACGGCAAGACCAAGGCCGCGGACTACCTCGCCGAGGTGCAGCCGCGCATGCAGGAGCTGCTGGACCAGTCGAACGAGCAGGCCGAGCAGGCCGCCGCGGCCGGCACCGCCCCCTGACGCCCGTCACCCACACCCCTCGCGGTGGGGGCGCCCCCCCCCCCCGCCGGCCCCCCCCCCCCCCCCCCCCCCCCCCCGCGCCCCGGGGGGGGGTGGGGGGCCCCCCCCCCCCCCGCCCCCGGCCCCG
>NZ_JBHVFQ010000005.1:0-25921 GCF_042801555.1 Isoptericola sp. NPDC057559 | reverse complement strand
GCACCAGACCAACGCCCTGGCCCCGCGGCCCGCCGCGCCCGCCCCCCCCCCCTCCCCCCCGACCCCCCCCCCCCGCGCGGGGCGCCCCCCCCCGCCCGGGGCGCCCCCACGGCCCTCCCCCGCACGTCCCTGGACGAAGGAGTCTGCGATGACGTCCACCGCCCCGCCGGCCGCGGCCGGCACCCGCCCCACGGCGCCGGACCCGGCGACCGCGCCGCCCCGACGCGACGGGACCTCGCGGCTCCACCGCGCCGAGAAGAGGTGGGCGCTGCTGTTCGTCGCGGCGCCCGTGCTCGGCTACCTGCTCTTCATCCTCTACCCCACCGGGTTCGCGCTGTACGCGTCGCTGACCCGGTGGAACGGGCTCGGCCCCATGACGTTCATCGGGCTGGACAACTACGTCGCGCTGCTCGGCGACGAACGGTTCCACCAGACGCTGTTCAACACGTTCTTCTACATGATCGGCATCCCGGTCGGGCTGGCGCTCTCGCTCGCGCTGGCCGTGATGATGAACCGCAAGATCATCGGCCGCACGGCGTTCCGCACCATCTACTACGTGCCCGTGATCTCGTCGATCGCGGCCATCGCGATCCTGTGGCAGTGGGCCTACAACGGCGACTTCGGCCTGGTGAACCAGTTCCTGGAGCTCTTCGGCATCCAGGGCCCGAACTGGCTGGCCGACCCGCTCTGGGCCAAGCCCGCGATCATCATGATGGCCGTCTGGAAGGGCCTCGGGTACTCGATGCTGCTGTACCTGGCGGCGATCCAGTCCGTGCCCCGGTCGCTGTACGAGGCGGCCGAGCTGGACGGCGCGGGCGGCTGGCAGCGGTTCCGCGCGATCACGCTGCCGATGGTGCAGCCGGTGACCTTCTTCCTCGTGGTCACGCAGATCATCGGCGGCGCCATGATCTTCATCGAGATCCAGATCATGACCCCGACCGGCGGGCCGGAGTACTCGACGGCGTCCGTCGTCTACCACATCTGGCTGCAGGCGTTCCGGTACCAGCAGATGGGCTACGCCACGGCGATGTCGGTGGTGCTGGGGCTCCTCATCCTCGTCATCACGCTCATCCAGTTCCGGCTGAACAAGCGCAACGCCGGCTTCGTCGTCGACTGAGGCCAGGGAGACACCATGACCACCACGACCCCCGCCACGACCCCCGTCGTGCCACCCGTCGCCACCCGGCCTTCCGGCCCGCGGCTGGGCCGCCGCACGCGCTCCCGACTCACCGACACGGTCGTGTGGATCGTCCTCGCCGCGGGCGCGGTCTTCATGATCGCCCCGCTGGTGTGGATGCTCTCCACGTCCCTGAAGACCAAGCTCGAGGTCTTCGCGCTGCCGCCGGTGTGGATCCCGGAGGTGCCCCAGTGGGACACCTACGTCCGCATGTGGACCGACTCGTACGTGCTCGACGGCATCCGGAACAGCCTCGTCGTGTCGCTCAGCGTCACGGTGATCGGCACGTTCACCTGCTCCCTGGCGGCGTTCGCCCTCGCCAAGATGCGCATGCCGTTCAAGAACGCGATCTTCGTGGGCCTGCTCACCGGCATCATGATCCCGTTCCCGACGATCATGATCCCGCAGTTCGTGATGTTCTCGAAGATCGGCTGGGTGGACACGCTGTGGCCGCTGATCGTCCCCGCGATCTTCGGCAACATCGTGATGATCTTCTTCCTCCGCCAGTACCTGGCGAGCGTGCCGGACTCCCTCGTCGAGGCCGCGAAGATCGACGGCGCCTCCTACTGGCAGATCTTCTGGCGCATGATCATGCCGATCATCCGGCCGGCCGTCGCCGCCCAGTTCATCCTCTGGTTCATGGCGGTCTGGAACGACTACCTGGCGCCGATCCTGTACCTGAACACCCCGGAGCGGCAGACGCTGCAGGTGGTCATCGCGAACATGAACGTGGAGTACGCGACGCAGCGCGACTACCCGCTGATCATGGCGGCGTCCGTGGTGGCGGTGCTGCCCATCCTCGTGGTCTTCCTGATCTTCCAGCGGCAGATCATCGAGTCCGTCGCCCTGACCGGCACGAAGGGCTGACATGACCGGCACCGACACCACGACACCGGCGGACCCCGTGACCCCCGAGGCCCCGACCACCGCCGAGCCGGACACCTCGGCCTGGGGCGGGCGGCACGTGCACGACCCCACCGCCGTGCGCGACGACGACGGCACCTACTGGCTGTTCTCCACCGACGCGCGGTCCGACGGCCCGGTCCGCGGCGGCGTGCAGGTGCGGCGCTCGGCGGACCTCGTGACCTGGGACCTGCACGGCTGGGCCCTGCCCGGCGTGCCCGGCCCGGCCGCCGACTGGTCCGGCGCGGCCGGGCTGTGGGCCCCCGAGGTGGTGCGCGTCGAGACGGCGGCCGGTCCCCTGTGGCGCATGTACTACTCGGCGTCCACGTTCGGCTCCCGGCGCTCGGCGATCGGCCTGGCCGACGCGCCCCACCCGGCCGGTCCGTGGACCGACCGCGGGATCGTCGTGGCGAGCGAGCACGTGGAGCCGCCCGCCGGCCTCGGGCACCCCAACGCGATCGACGCGAACGTGGTGACCGAGGCCGACGGGGAGCAGTGGCTCGTGTACGGCTCCTTCTTCGGCGGGATCCACGCGCTGCCGCTCGACGCCGCCACGGGCCTCGTCGCCGACGGCCTCGCGGCCGCGCCGGGCGCGCTGCACGCCGCCCCGGGCCGCCTGCTGGCCCGCCGGGCGAGGGCGGCCGACGGCGCGGTCGAGGGGGCGTTCGTGCTCCCCCGCCCGGGCGGCGGCTGGGCGCTGCTCGTCTCCTACGACTCCCTCGCGGACAGCTACCACCTGCGGGCCGCCGTCGGCGACGCCGTCGCGGGGCCCTTCCGGGACCGCGCCGGGCGCCTCATGACCGACGTCGACGCCGAGCCGTGGTCGGTCGGGGTGCCGGTGCTCGCCGGGCACCGGCACGCCGGCGGGCCGGGCATCCTCGCCCCGGGGCACGCGTCCGTGCTCACCGAGCGCGTGCCCGCCCCCGGCGACGGCTCGCTCGGGCGCCAGCTGCTGGTGCACCACGTGCGCGACGCCGACGCGCCCACCGAGCACCGGCTGCAGCTGCGGCGGCTCGTGTGGACGCACGACGGCTGGCCGCTGGTGTCGCCGCAGCCGTGGGCCGGCGTCCGCCGCGAGGTGGACGACCCCGCGCTGTGGCCGGTGCACGCCGCCGTCCTCGACGGCACGTGGGAGCAGCTCTCCCCCGGCGCCGACCCGACGCGCGTGCAGGACGCCGTCGCCGGCCCGCTCGCCTGGCCGCACGACGTGCGCGCCGGCGTCCGCGCCCTCGGCGGCGGCCGGTTCGCGTGGACCGCCGCCGACGGCGCGGCCGTGTCCGCCGTCGTGCACCCCGGGTGGGACGCCGTGCGCGACCGCGCGACCCTGTGCCTCGAGGCCCTCGACGACGCCGGCCGCGTCACGCTCGCGACGAGGCTGCCGTGAGCGCCCCCGCGACCCCGCCCGCGCGGCGCGGCGAGCCCGCCCGCGCGACCACCGTGGCCGGCGCCGTGGCGGACGCCGAGGTGCCCGGCTGGGCGGGCGGCGTCATGCTCGCGCTGCGCTGGGCGACCCTGCTCGTCGAGGTCAGCGCCATGGTGGCGCTGGGGACGCTCGCCGGCGGGGTGCTGCTCGGGCTCGGCCCCGCCCTGCGCGCGGGCGGCGTCGTGACCCGGCGGATGACGGCCGGGCCGACGCCGTGGCGCACCTTCTGGCGCACGTGGCGCGACGGCTTCCGCCGTACCAACGCGCTCTTCGCGCCCTTCTGGGTGGTCGCCGCGCTGCTGTGGTGCGACGCCGCCGCCCTGGGGCTGCTGGACGGTCCCGGCCGCGCCGTGCTCCAGGCCGGGCTGCTCGTCGTCGGGGCGTGGGCGACCGTCGTGCTCGCCTGCTGGCCGGTGGTCGTCGCGCGCTACGCGCGGGGCGCGGCGGAGACCTGGCGGCTCCTGCTGCTCCTCCCCCTGCTCGGCCCCGCGACGTCGCTCGCGGTGCTGGTCGTGGCGGTGGTGACGCTCGTCGTCTCGTGGGCCCTGCCGCTGCTCGCCGTGCTCGCCGCCCCCGGCTTCTGGCTGTGGGCGACGGGTCGCCTCGCGGCCGACCGGCTCGACCGGATCGACGCCCAGGTCACCGGGGGTGCGTCGACCGCGAGGTGACCGCCGGCCCCGACGCTGGGTCACAAGAACTCTTGTACAACAGTTCTTGTTGGTCTACGTTGGCGGGATGACGCAGCCACCGACCTCGCCCGAGGACCCCCGCCGCGACGACGCGACGGAGCCGCCGGCCCCGGCCCGCACCGTCACCGAGGCCAAGGCGCTCGCCGCCCTCGCCAACCCCTACCGGGCGCGCCTCATGGACGCGCTCAAGGTCGACGGGCCCTCCACCGCGTCCGCCCTCGCCCGCCGCACCGGCCAGGCCGTCGGCAGCGCCAGCCATCACCTCAAGGTGCTGCACGAGGCGGGCCTCGTGGCCGAGGCGCCCGAGCTCGCCCGGAACCGGCGGGAGCGCTGGTGGCGCCTCGTCGCGCCGCGCCTGCGCTGGTCGCGCCAGGACTTCGCCGAGGACACCGCCGCCGTCACCGCAGCGCAGGCCGCCGAGGCGCTCAACCTCCAGCGCCAGGTCGACCGCGTGCGGGGCTGGGTCGCGAACGCCGAGTCCGCCCCCGAGTGGGACCGGGCCGCCTTCTCCACCGAGACGTGGCTGCACCTGTCCCCCGCCGAGCTCGCCGAGCTCGGCGACGAGATCACGGCCGTGCTCGTGCGCTGGGCGGACCGCCCGCGCCCGGACGACGGCGTCGAGCGCGAGCCCGTGCTCGTCTTCGGCCGCGGGTTCCCCGCCCAGCCATGACCGCCGCCACGGGGCGGGTGGCCGCGCCGCCCGCCGTCCCGCTCACCCGCAACCCGGGCTTCCGCCGGCTCTGGGTCGGCGAGGGCGTCAGCGTGCTGGGCAACGCCACGACGTCGGTGCTGCTCCCCCTCGTCGCGGTGCTCGAGCTCGACGCCGGGGCCGCGACGGTCGGCCTGCTCACGGCGGCCGCGTGGCTGCCCTGGCTCGTCGTGGGGCTGCCCGCGGGCGCCTGGGTCGACCGGCTCCCGGCCCGCGCCGTGATGATCGTGGCCGACCTCGTCGCCGCCGTCGCGATCGGCAGCGTCCCCGCCGCGGCCGCGCTCGACGCGCTGACCCTGCCGCACCTGGTCGGCGCCGCGCTCGCCGCGGGCGTGAGCACGGTGTTCTTCCGCACCGCCTACACCGTCTTCCTCCCCCAGGTCGTGCCCGACGAGCAGCTCGAGGCCGCGAACGCCCGCCTGTTCGGCACCGAGTCGGGCATGCAGGTCGCGGGCCCCGGGGTCGGGGGCGCGATGGCCCAGGCGTTCGGCGCCGCCGCGGGCCTCGCCCTGGACGCCGCGAGCTTTGTCGTCTCGGCGCTCTGCCTCTGGCGCACACGACCGGTGCGGCAGCCCGAGCGGCTTCCCGCGGCGCCGCTGCGGGTCCGCATCCGCGAGGGCGTCGCGTTCGTGGCGTCCGACCGCTACCTGCGCTGGTTCGTCGTCGTGGGCGGGGTCTCCAACTTCGGGCTCACGGGGTACACGGCGCTGCTCGTCCTGTTCCTGGTGCAGACCGTCGGCCTCGGCCCCTCCGCCCTGGGCGCCGTCATGACCGTCGGCGCGTGCGGCGGCCTGCTCGGCGCCGCCGTGGCGACACGCCTCAGCCGGCGCCTCGGCAGCGCCCGCGCCACGGTGCTGCTGCTGGTCGCCGGCGGCCCGCCCGCGCTGCTCGTCGGCCTCGGCGGCGAGGGCGCACGGGTGGCCTGGACCGTGGCCGGGCTGTTCCTGGTCGGCCTCGCCGTCGTGGCGGGCAACGTGGTGCGCGGCGCGTGGCGACAGCGCTACGTGCCGCAGCCGCTCATGGGCCGCGTCGTGACGACGAGCCAGTTCGTCAACTACGGCACGATGCCGCTCGCCGGCCTCGCCGCGGGCGCCCTGGGCGAGCTGCTCGGCGTGCGGGAGACCGTGCTGCTCATGGCGGCCGTGCACTGCGCGGCGTGCCTGTGCGCGCTCCGCAGCCCGCTGCGCGGCCTGCGGGAGATGCCAGGGCCGCGCGAGCTGCCCGGGCCGCGGGACCTCACGCCGTCGCGCTGACCGCCACAACGATCTCCTCGTTGCCGCCGGGCTGCACCGCGACCACCTTCTCCTCGCCCTCGCGGGCGTCGCCGGTGGACTCGCGGCCCACCACGCGGGAGTCGGGGATGACGCGCCGGAACGGCCGGTCGCCGCCGCCGGCGATCCGCTCCACCAGGAGGTCCACCGCCGTGCGGGCGATCTGCTCCCGGCCCGGGTCCACCGAGCTGATCGTCGGCACCGAGTAGCGCACGTCGTCGACGTCGTCGAAGCCCACCAGGGCGACGTCGCCCGGCACGTCGACGTCGCGGGCGTGCAGCGCGTGCAGGGCGCCCAGCGCCATCGCGTCGTTGAGCGCGAAGACCGCGTCGATCTCCACGCCGGAGTCGAGCAGGCGGCCCATCGACTCCGAGCCGGTGGAGCGGTGCCACAGCCCCGCCTCGCTCACGAGCGCCGGGTCGTACGGCAGGCCCGCGGCCGCGAGCCCCTGACGGTAGCCCTCGGTGCGCAGCGCGGCCGAGCCGACGAGCTCGCCCTCGTGCGCGCCCACGACGGCGATCCGGCGCCGCCCGAGCGACGCGAGGTGCAGGGTGGCGGCCCGGGCCGCGGCCACGTTGTTCATCGTCACGTGGTCCGCGGCCGCGTCGAACACGCGCTCGCCGAGCACCACGAGCGGGAAGTCCACGGAGAACAGGTCGACGTCGTCCTGGCCGAGCGCCAGCGGGGAGAAGATCACCCCGTCCGTGAGGTGCCGGCGACGGCCGTCGAGCAGCTCGACCTCGCGCTCGCGCACGGAGCCGGTCTGCTCGATGAGGACCGTGAGGCCCTGCTCCTCCGCGGCGCGGATCACCGAGTCCGCGAGCTCCGCGAAGTACGGCAGCCGCAGCTCCGGCACCGCGAGGGTGATCATGTCCGTGCGCTGCGTGCGCAGGTTCCGGGCGGTGGTGTTGAGGCGGTAGCCGAGGGCCTCGATGGCCTCCTCGACCCGCTCGCGCGTCTCGGGCCGGATGTGCGGGTAGCCGTTGACGACGTTCGACACCGTCTTGATCGACACGCCCGCGCGCTGTGCCACGTCGTGCATGGTCACGCGCATGCCGCTCACCTCCCCGACCGTCGTCGGTCACCGGGCCGCGGGGGCGCCGCGACCGGGATCCAGACGCGCATCGGACCCTCTCCTCGATTGCCCCACACAGCGTAGGGCACCGCCCGCACGGCCACGGCCACCCCCTCGTCGGGCGCGGCGCCGCCCGGTTCCGCCGCGTACAGCGGGAGGCCCGCGGTCGGGCGCGCACGGCCGGCGGCGAGGAGCGTCGCGCCCACGCCGAGCGCGTCGTCGGCCGGGCCGACGCGGACGCCGCCGGCGAGGTCGAGCCCGACGTCGTCGAGGACGACGCCGGGGTGGTCCACCTGCTCCAGGCAGTGCACCACCGGGCCGCGCGCGAGCGCGACGCAGCCGCGCACCGCGTCGACGCGCGGGTGCGCGCGCAGGGCACGCGGCTCCATCGGCAGCACGAGCCGCACGCGGCGCGCGCCCGCCGGCACGCGCAGGTACCCGCGGCCGTCGCGGGCCGCCGCGACGTCGACCGGTGCACCGTCCACCTCCAGGCGGGCGCCCGCCGCGCCGGCCCAGCCCGGCAGGCGCAGCGCCAGCGGCACCGGCGACGGGGCGTCCGCCGTGAGGAGCACGTCGCCGTCCCACGGGTACCCGGTCCGCAGCGCGAACCGCACGTCCGCCCCTCCGGGGCCCGGCACCGCGAGGTCCGCGTCCGCGAACAGGTGCACGGCCAGGGAGCCGTCGTCGCCGGTGGTGGCGACCATCGTGTGCAGCGTCGCGACCAGGCGGGCCAGGTTGGGCGGGCAGCAGGCGCACGCGAACCAGCCGCGGCGGCCGGAGGCCTGGTACTCGTCGGCGCCGTCGTGGCCGTCGCGCAGCTGCAGCGGGTTCGAGTAGAAGAACGCGGTGCCGTCGGTGGACGCCGCGGCCGCGACCACGTTGTACAGCGCGTGCTCCAGGGCGTCGGCGTACCGCGACTCCCCCGTGGCCAGCAGCATCCGCCAGTCCCACAGGACGCCCGCGACGCCCGCGCACGACTCGGCGTACGCGCGGTCCGGCGGCAGCTCGTACGGGTCGCCGAACGACTCGTCCTTGTGCCGCGACCCCATGCCGCCGGTGACGTAGGTGCGCCGCCCGTGCGCGTCGTCCCAGAGGCGGACGGCGGCGTCGAGCAGGCCGCGCTCGCCGGTCTCCAGGTACAGGTCCGTCACGCCGGCCAGCAGGTAGAGCTGGCGCACCGCGTGCCCGGCCACCTCGCCGGCGTCCAGCACGGGCGTGGCGTCCTGGTGGTACGCCGGCTCGAACGGGCCGGAGCCGAGGCGCCCGTGGCCGCGCAGGTCGACCATCCGGCGCGCGGCGTCGCGGTAGGCCGGGTCGCCGGTCTCGCGGAACAGCTCCACCAGGGCCGACTCCACCTCGGGGTGGCCGCAGACCAGGTCCTCCCCCGCCGCCAGGCGCGCGACGACGTCGTCCACCCAGCCCATCGCGACGTCGAGCAGGTCGTCCTCGCCGGTCGCGCGGGCCCGGGCCACGCCCGCCTGCACCAGGTGCCCCAGCACGTACAGCTCGTGGCCCCAGCGCAGGTCGGCGTACGGCTCGGTGGAGGGGGCCGCCCCGCCGAGCACGTGCGAGTCGAGGTAGCCCGACGGCGCCTGCGCCCGGCGCAGCAGGTCGACGACGCGCCGCACGGTGTCCTCGTGCCGTGGCTCGCCGGCCCGGGCGGACTCCCACGCGACTGCCTCGAGCGTCTTGTGCACGTCCGAGTCGGCGAAGTTGAAGCCGCGGTACGGCCCGTCGTGGTGCTCCGGGTCGGCCGGGTCGAGCAGGCGGCGCAGGTTGTCCAGCGCGCCGGAGGTCTCCAGGGCGTCGAGGCAGTGCGGGACCGTCGCCGCGGCGTTGCGCTCCTGCCACGCGCCGAGGTGCCCGGTGGGCGCCAGCCGCACCGCTCCCGCGGGCAGCGGCCGCGTGCGCGCGGCAGGCAGAGGGCCGCCCACCGGCCCGACGCCGCGGGGACCTCCCGCCGTCGCCGCGCTCACTTGATCGCCCCGAGCGAGAGGCCGCCCTGCCAGTACCGCTGCAGGCCGACGAACGCGGCGACCAGCGGCACGATCGACACGAGCGCGCCCGTGACCACGAGGTTCCACACCTGCTCGCCGCCGGCGCCCGCGTTCGAGAGCGCCTGCCACTGGTTGATCCCGACGGTCACCGGCAGCAGCTGCGGGTCACGCAGCACCGCGAGCGGCAGGAAGAAGTTGTTCCACGTGGCCACGGTGGTGAGCAGCAGCACCGTCACGACGGCCGGCCGCAGCAGCGGCAGCGCGACGCGGAAGAAGAGCCGCAGCTCCCCCGCCCCGTCCACCCGGCCGGCGTCGAGCATCTCGTCCGGGATCGCGTCCACGGCGTACACCCGCACGAGGTAGACGCCGATGGGGCTCAGCAGCGACGGCAGGATGACCGCCCACATCGTGTTGATCATGCCGAGCTTGCTGAGGAGCACGAACGTGGGGATCGTCAGCGCCGTGAGCGGCACCATGACCGAGCCCAACAGCATCGAGAAGTACAGGTTGCGGCCGCGGAAGCGGTACTTGGCGAGCGCGTACCCGGCGAGGACCGCGAGCACCGTCGATCCGATGCCGCCCGAGAACGCGTACACGAACGAGTTGCGCAGCCACGTCCAGTAGATGCCGCCGGAGTAGCTGAAGAGCTGGCGCAGGTTGTCGCCGAGGGCGAACTCGTCGTTGAACCACAGCGCGCCGCCGGAGCCCACGAACAGGCCGCTGTTGGACTTGGTGGAGCCCACCACGAGCCACCACAGGGGCACCACGAAGTAGAGGGCCGCCAGCAGCAGGAACACGTGGGAGCCGATGCGGCGCGGCGGCCGCCCGGTCGTCGTCGGCACGGTCGTCGACCTCGTCATCACTTCAGTCCGCTCTGCTTGCGGGTGGCGTACAGGAAGACGTACGACCCGATGAACACGAGGATCCCCAGCGCGAACGCGATCGTGGACGCGTAGTTGAACTGGCTGTAGGAGAACGCCATCGAGTACGCGTACATGTTCGGGGTGTACGTGGTGGGGATCGCGCCCTGCGCGACCGAGCGCAGCACCGTGGGCTCGGTGAAGAACTGCAGCGTGCCGATGAGGGCGAAGACCACGATCATCACGACCGACGAGCTGATCATGGGCACCTTGATCCGCAGCGCGATCTGGCGCGCGCTCGCGCCGTCGAGCCGGGCGGCCTCGTACACGGTCGGGTCCACGGCCCGCAGCGCCGCGTAGATGATGATCATGTAGTAGCCCACCCACTGCCAGGTCACGATGTTGACCAGCGAGGCGAACACGAGGTCGCGGTTGAGGAAGTCCGGCGCCGACAGGCCGAACAGGCCGAAGAGGTCGGTGGCGGGCCCGAACCGCGGGCTGTAGAGGAAGCCCCACATGAGCGCGCCGATGACCGCGGGGATCGCGTACGGCACGAAGACGAGCAGGCGGGACGCCTTCGACAGCCGCGTCGCCAGGGTGTCGAGCACGAGGGCGATCAGCAGGGCCAGCAGGATCTGGACCGGCACCATGACGAGCACGAACTTCCCGACCCGCGCCATGCCCGACAGGAAGTCGGCGTCCGTGAACACGCGCACGTAGTTCGCCACGCCCGTGAAGACGCTCTCGCCGCCGGTGGCGATGCCCTTGGTGTGCAGGCTGAGCCAGAACGCGTACGCCAGCGGCACCAGCAGGAACAGCACGAAGACCACCGTGAACGGGGCGAGGAACAGCCACCCCCACCACTGCCGCCTCGTGTCGAGGCCGGCGGAGGTCGACGCCGCGGCGCGGGTCCTGCGGGGGGTGACCGGGGGCGTGTCGGTGCGCGTCATCGGACCGTGAATCCCTGCTGCTCGGCGTAGCGGACGAGGCTGTCCTGGATGGTGGCCAGCGCCTGCGCGGCGTCCCCGTCGCCCTCGACCATGTCGTAGAGGGCCTGGGTCTGGCGGTCGTAGGCGTAGACCTGGAACGGGCTGAACGTGAAGCCCGGGTACCCGGCGGCCGCGTCGAGGAAGACGTCGCGGTTGACCTGCTGGCCGCCGAAGAACGGGTACCTCCGGTCCACGAACCAGTCGGCCTCCAGGGCCAGGCGCCACAGCGGGAACAGGCCCGCGTCCTCGACGCCGATCGTCCAGGTCTCCTCGTCGTCGAACATCTCCATCGCGACCTGCGCGGCGGCCGCGGGGTCGGTGGCCTGGGAGGTGACCGCGAGCGCGGAGCCGCCCTGGTTCACCTGCACCGGGTGCGCCGGGTCCCACTGCGGCAGCGGCGCGGCCCGCCACTCGGCGCCCGAGTCGGCGTCCGACAGGCCCTCGAGATAGCCGGGTCCCCACGCGGCGGCGATGTACACGGCGTAGGTGCCGTCGACGAGGCTGGTGTTGTAGTCGCTGGTGAACGCGTCGTCGGAGGAGACGAGGCCGCGACCGATCAGGTCCTCCCAGTAGGACAGGACCTTGCGCGCCTCGGGGGTGTCGACGTCGATGCCGATCTGCGCGGGCCGCGCGCTGTCGTACTCGAACGGCGCCCAGCCGGCCTGGGCGAACAGCGCGTAGTTGAACGCGCCGCCGTTGGTCGCGTAGTTCGTGATGTAGCCGTCGTAGCCCGCGTCGCGCAGGTCCTGCGCCGCCCGGGCGAACTCGTCCCAGGTGGTGGGCGGCTCCACGCCGTACCTCTCGAAGATGTCGGCGCGGTAGAGCATGCCCACCGGGCCGCCGTCGACCGGGATCGCGTGCACGGCGTCGCCGTCGGACACGTCGGCCCAGGCGCCCGCGGGGAACTCGTCCCGGAGGTCGCCGGCGCCGTAGGGCGCGAGGTCCGCGAGCCCGTCGAGGATCGTGTAGGTCGGCAGGATCTCGGACTCCAGCTGGATGACGTCGGGCGCGCCCGTGCCCGCCTCGAGGGCGGTGGAGAACTTGCCGTACTCGTCGGCGCCCTGGCCGGCGTTGGTCCAGCAGACCTGGACGTCGTCGTGCTCGGCGTTGAACGTGTCGACCAGCTGCTCCACGGCCGGGTACCAGGCCCACAGGGTGACGCGGGTGGCGTCGGGCCGGGTGATCTCGTTGGTGCAGCTCGTGCCGGCGGACGTGCCCCCGCCTCCCGGCGCGCACGCCGCGAGCGTCAGGCCGACCAGCCCGACGGCGGCGGCCCCCGCCGCACGTCGCAGGCTCCTGCGCATGCCGATTCCTCCTCGAGTCGTCGGGCCAGAACCTCCTGGCCCACTGGTGCCGTCCCTGGCGACCGTGGTTGACTCTACATCGTTGTACATGCGTCATCGACACTTCGACGAGGAACGTGAGACCCATGCCCGATCCCCGCACCGACCTGAGCACCTCCCCCCACGCCCGGGTCACCCTGCACCCCGACTTCCGCCGCGGCACCGTGGACCGCCGCCTCTTCGGCTCGTTCGTCGAGCACCTCGGCCGCGCGGTCTACACCGGCATCTACGAGCCCGGTCACCCCGCCGCCGACCCCCACGGCTTCCGCCGCGACGTCGCCGACCTGGTCCACGAGCTGGGCGTGCCGATGGTGCGCTACCCCGGCGGCAACTTCGTGTCCAACTACGTGTGGGAGGACGCCGTCGGCCCCGTGGAGCAGCGCAAGCCGTTCCTCGACCTCGCGTGGCGCACCGTCGAGCCCAACCTGGTCGGCACCGACGAGTTCCTGCAGTGGGCCGAGCGCGAGGGGGTCGAGCCGATGATGGCCGTCAACCTCGGCACCCGCGGCGTCGACGCCGCGGCCGCCCTGGTCGAGTACTGCAACGGCGAGGCCGGCACCCGCTGGGCCGACCTGCGCATCGCCAACGGCCGCGCCGAGCCCTACGGCGTGAAGCTCTGGTGCCTCGGCAACGAGATGGACGGCCCCTGGCAGATCGGCCACAAGGACGCCCACGAGTACGGCAAGCTCGCCGCCGAGGCCGGCAAGGCCATGAAGCTCGTCGACCCCGCGATCTCGCTGGTCGTGTGCGGCTCGTCGTCGATGCAGATGCCCACGTTCGGCGAGTGGGAGCGCACCGTCCTGTCGTACACCTACGACCTGGTCGACCACGTCTCCATGCACGCCTACTACGAGGAGGTCGGCGGCGACCGCGCGTCGTTCCTCGCGTCGGGCACCGCGATGGACCGCTTCATCGACCGCGTCGTCGCCTCCGCCGACGCCGTCGGCGCCGAGCTCCGCAGCGACAAGAAGATCACCATCAGCTTCGACGAGTGGAACGTCTGGTACCTCGAGACCCGCTTCCCGGGCGAGGCCAACCTGCCGATCCAGCGCGACGCCCCGCGCATCATCGAGGACGTCTACTCCGGGCTCGACGCCGTCGTCGTCGGCGACCTCCTGGTCACCCTGCTCAACCACGCCGACCGGGTGCCGGTGGCCTGCCTCGCGCAGCTCGTCAACGTCATCGCGCCGATCATGACCGCCCCCGGCGGCGACGCGTGGCGCCAGCCCACGTTCCACCCGTTCGCGACGACGTCGCGCCTGGCGCGCGGCACCGCGCTCGACGTCCGCGTGCACGCCCCGTCCTACGACACGGCCCGCCACGGCGCCGCGCCGCAGGTCACCGCCGCCGCGACCGTGGACGACGACGGCGCGCTCGGGCTGTTCCTCACCAACCGGTCGGACCGCGTGGTCGAGGTCGAGCTGGCGCACGTCGGCGCGGCGCTCGGGATCGCCGAGGGCTGGCAGATGG
Source organism: Isoptericola sp. NPDC057559 (assembly GCF_042801555.1). NCBI lineage: Bacteria > Bacillati > Actinomycetota > Actinomycetes > Micrococcales > Promicromonosporaceae > Isoptericola > Isoptericola sp. NPDC057559. Next base: position 12,015 of record NZ_JBHVFQ010000005.1, on the reverse strand, counting down.
TCGCGGACCACGAGCCCGCCGTCGAGGGCCCGGAGCACGCCGCCAAGGTCACCGAGGCGTGCTGGTCCGCCGTCGACGTCGCCGCCGTGGCCGCGCCGTCCGGCACCGGCACCACGCGCGTGCGCCTGGCGCCCGAGTCGTGGACCGCCTTCGCGGGGACGTTCGCCCGCGCCTGACCCGCCCGACCGCCGAACAGGCGGTTGCTCCCGCATTCCGGCCGTTCAGGCCCGGAATGCGGGAGCAACCGCCTGTTCGGCGTCGCGGGGCGCGTCAGGCCGGGGCGTACCGCTTCATGACGCGGCCCACGGTCGCGCGCGACACGTCGACCTGCTCGGCGATCTCGCGGTGCGTCAGCCCGTCACCGGCCAGCTCGACGATGCGGCGGTCGCGGTCCGTCGCGGGCGCGTCGTCGGCCTCGGACCCCGGCTGCGTCTCGGGCTCGGCCGTCAGCAGCGCGCCGTCGGCGCCGTCCTCGGACGTCCCGTGCGACGTGAGGAACGCGGACCGCTGGGCGAGCGCGCCCCCCAGCGCCGGGTCGGACTCACGCAGCAGGTCGAACACCTCGACCCGGCGGGTGTGCCCCGTCTCCGGCAGCGGCTCGCGCGTGCCCGGCAGCCCGGCCTCCGCGTCGACGTCGACGCCCGCAGGCTCCACGGCGTCGTCGCCGGTGTCCCCGGCGTCCGCCGGGACATCGGCCGGGCCGTCCGCCAGGTCGCCCGCGGCGTCGTCCGCCGGGTCGTGACCCAGGTCCTCGCGCGGGTCGTCGAACCAGGCCTCGACGGCGACGTCGTCCGCCCCCGCGGCGCGGGGCCCGCCGCCCTCGACGGTCGGGATCGCGCCCGTGAGCGCCGCCTGGAACTCGTCGGCGAAGGTCGCGTCCGCGGCGGCCTCGTCCACCGAGGTCGCGTCCACCGAGGTCGCGTCCGCCGAGGCCCGGGTCACGACCGGCACCTGGCCGGGCTGCTGCGGCGACGCGGTCACCGCGGTCCCCTGCGCCGCGGCGGCGAGGGTGGCCAGCGACGGGACCGCGGGGGCGGCCGCGAGCGCCGCCCCCGACCCGCCGGCGGACCCGCGGCTGATGCCGCGCTCGACGGAGCTGGCGCCGATGAGGTCGAGCCGGTTGCCGTGCCGCTCGGCGGCCTCGAGCCGCTCCACCCAGACCTGCATGCGCCGCTCGAAGTCCTCGACGGTGAGCAGCTTCAGGGCGGCGTCGCGGGCCGCGCGCTGGTGGCGGTGCGCGACACGCACCTTGCGCATGCCCGCGTGGTTGCCGGTGCTGTCGAGCCGCGCGTCGCGCCACACCTCGAGCGCGGTGACGTACTGGTGCACCCGGTGCTCGCGACGCCGCTCGTCGAGGGTGTGCCCGGTGACCAGGTGCCGCTCGCCCACCAGGGCGAGGTGCCACATGAGGGCGGCGACCAGCGGCGGCACGAACCGGAACGCGACCATGTACGGCGTGCTCGCGTCGGGCACGGCGATCTCGTGCAGGGCCGCGAACATGCCGGACGTGCCCGACAGGATCCAGGTCAGGGTGAGGAGCACGCCGTACGGGCGGCCCTCGAGGGCCGCGTTGCGCGCCATGAGGGCGACGGCCACGAGGGAGACCTCGAGGAAGCCGGCCAGGGCGTAGGCCTCGGCCGCCGACATGCCGGCCACCTCGAGGCCGAAGAGCACCATGCCGCTGTAGGCCAGGGCGGTGGCGATGGTCGCGGCGACGACGACCGCGACCATCGGCAGGTGCCGACCGCGGTAGCGCACCGTGGTCCGGGCGGGGCCCGGGGTGTCGGTCGTCTGGTCGTGCTGGGTCACGTCGTTTCCTCCGGGCTGTCGCTGATCTGCGCATATATCAGATCTACGCATATATCAGCATTCGGACGATCCTGGCGTCAACGACGGACGGCGGATGAATCCGCCGCCCGCCGTCCGTCCGAGGCCCGGGGCTACCCCTTGACCGCTCCCCCGAGCCCGGCGCCGCGCAGGAACAGCCGCTGGAAGCCGAGGAACATCGCCACCGGCAGCACGGTCGCGATGGCGAGCGACGCGAGGAAGACGCCCAGGTCGGTCGACGCCTCGATGGCGGGCAGGCGCACGGACAGCGGCTGGATCGCCGGGTCCTTGAGCACGAGCAGCGGCCAGAGGAAGTCCTTCCACGACGCGATCACCGCGAACACGGAGACGACGCCGAGGATGGGCTTGGACATGGGCAGCACCACGGACCAGAACAGCCGGTACGGGCCGGCGCCGTCGACGCGCGCCGCCTCGAAGACCTCCCGCGGCAGCGAGTCGAAGAAGCGCTGCACCAGCAGCACGTTGAACGCGCTGGCGCCGGCCGGGAGCCACACGGCCCAGAAGCTGTCGACGAGCGAGCGGCCCAGCAGCGGCGGGTCGAGGATCGTCAGGTACAGCGGCACGAGGAGCACGACGGCGGGTACGAACATCGTGGACAGCACGAGCGCCTGCACGACGCGGCCGTAGCGCGGGCGCAGCACCGACAGCGCGTACCCGCCCGTCGTGGCGACCACGATCTGCACGAACCACGACCCGACGGCCAGCCACACGGTGTTCATGAAGTAGCGGCTGATCTGCACGTCGTTCCACGCGCGCTCGAGGTTCTCCCACGCGATGCCGTGCGGGAAGACCGCCATCGGCGTGCGGAGGATGTCCTGGGTGGGCGTGACCGCGAACTTCGCCAGGAGCAGCATCGGGCCGAGGCCCACGACGACGAGCAGCACGAGCAGCAGCACGTGCGTGCCGCCCATCCCCCACCGGACCGACGGGCGGCGCCAGTCGGGCCCGGACAGCGCGCCGCGGTCGCCGTCGTCGGACGGGGTGGCGGCGCGACGGCGCGCGGCGCGCGCCGGGCGGGGCCGCTCGGTGGTGGTGAGGGTCATGACGTGCTCCAGGACCGCGTGAGCCGGAAGTAGAGGACCGAGAAGACGGCGAGGACGCCGGCGAGCATGAGCGACAGCGCCGTCGCGGCGCCGTAGTCGCCGCCCAGGCTGTTCTGGAACGCGTACCGGTAGATGAGCAGGAGCACGGTGACGGTGGCGTTGTTCGGCCCGCCGCCGGTGAAGAGGTAGGGCTCGAGGAACACCTGCGCGGTGCCGATGACCTGCAGGATCAGCGTGATGAACAGGACCCCGCGCAGCTGCGGCAGCGTGACGTGCCAGATCTTGCGCCACAGGCCGGCGCCGTCCACCTCGGACGCGTCGTACAGCTCGGCGGGCACGCTCGTGAGGGCTGCGAGGTAGATGATCACGGTGCCGCCCGCGCCCGCCCAGGTGGCCGCGAGCACGAGCGACGGCATCGCCCACGACGCGTCCTGCAGCCACGGGTACGGGCCGAGGCCCACCCAGCCGAGGACCGTGTTGAACACGCCGGTGGGCCCGCCCTTGTAGAAGAACTTCCACAGCAGGACGGCGACGACGGGCGGCACCACGACCGGCAGGTACGCGAGCGCGGAGTACAGCCCCCGCCCGCGCCGCACCTCGCGCATGAGCACGGCGGCGATCAGGGGCACGGGGTACCCGAACAGCAGCGCGAGGAACGCGAAGTACAGCGTGTTCTTGACGGCCTTCCAGAGCAGCGGGTCGGCCAGGACGTGCCGGAAGTTGTCGAGCCCCACGAACGTCGGGTCGGTGACGAGGTTCGTCTCCTGGACGCTCATGATCACGGCCCGCACGATCGGGAACCAGGAGAAGACCCCGAAGATCAGCAGCAGCGGCAGCAGGAAGACGAGGCTGTGCAGCCCGCCGCCGCGGAGCCAGCTCGCGGGGCCCCGGCGCGGGCGGCCGGTACCGGCCGCCCGCGCGGGTGCGGCGAGGTCGCCGCGAGGAGAGGAGGTGGTGACGGTCACGGTCAGCCCTGGTCGAGCAGCGCCTGGGCCTGCGTGTCCGCGTCGGCGAGCAGGGCGTCGATGTCGGCGTCCTTGTCGGTGAGGACGGCCTGCACGATCGGGTCGAGCAGCGCGTAGACCTCCTGCGTCTTCTGCGAGGGCTCGCCCGCCAGCGGCAGGTCGAACATCGCGTCGGTGAACGCCGTCATCTGGTCGAGCGGCACGTTGACGTAGTCCGCGATCCACTTCTGGTTCTGCTCGTACTGCTCCTGGGAGAACATCGGCAGGACGGGCGTGCCCACGGGCTGGTCGTTCTTGGCGAGGGTCTCGGCGTCGGCGACGGCGCGGTCCTCGTCCACCAGCTTGTTGAGGTAGAAGAAGTCGATCCACTTGATCGCGGCGTCCTTGACGGCGTCGTCGACGCCTGCCGGCACGCCCGCGAGGGTTCCACCGGTGAGCGTGGCGGCCTCCGGCGCGTCGGACAGCGGGATCGGCGCGAGGCCGTAGGCGTCCGGGTCGACGGCGTTGGTCTGCACCAGGGAGGTGTAGATGTCGGAGCCCGAGGTGAACATGCCCACCTGGCCGGCGGCGAACTCCTGGTTGATGCTCCCCCAGTCGAGCAGGAAGTTGCCGCCCATGGAGTTGTCCTCCCACCGCAGGTCGTGGAGGAACTGGAGCGTCTCCTTGGTGCCCGCGTTGTCGAGGGTCGCGGTCGCCTTCTGGTCGCCGTCGACCTCGACGGTGCGGCCGCCGCGCGCCACGGTCTGGGCGGTGAGCTGCCACCCGCCCGTGTTGTTCTGCGTCATGGTGGCGTAGCCGGCGACGCCGGGGTTGGCGTCCGCGATCTTCTTCGCGTCGGCACGCACCTCGTCCCACGTGGTCGGCGGGCTGTCGGGGTCCAGCCCCGCGGACTCGAACAGCTCCCGGTTGTAGTGCAGCGCGACCGGGTAGGCGTTCTTCGCGGGGATCGCGTAGACGTGCCCGTCCTCGCCGGTCCCCGCCTCGAGGATCGTCGGGTTGAACTGGTCCGCGTACGGCAGCGCCCGGAACTGGGTGTCCATGTCGGCGAGCTGGCCGTTCTCCACCAGACCCTGCGCGTCGGTGAACGGGATCTCGAAGACGTCGGGCAGCGTGCCGCCGGCGAGCTGGGCGGCGAACGTCGTCGCCTTCCACTCGTACTCCTCGGGCTGGACGTCGATGTCGGGGTTCGCCTTCTCGAACTCCGCGACCTGGTCCTCGAAGGCGGCGACCGCCTCCTCCGTGGACCCGGGCAGCAGGGAGACCACCGAGAGGGTGACCTGCCCCGCCGAGTTGGTGCTCTCGTCCTTCGGGTCGCCCCCGCCGGAGCACGCGGCGAGCGCCCCCGTCGTGAGCGCGCCGACCAGGATGAGGGCGGCCGGCTTTCGTGTGGACTTCATCGTCACTCCTTGTCGGTGGAACCGCGGGTGGTGCTGCTGGCTGGGGTCGGGACGGACTGGTCGGGCGCCGGGCTCACGGTCGGAACCAGACGGCGACGTCGGTGGGGACCTGGTCGAGGGCCTCGCGGGGGTCGCCGCTGTGCAGCAGGACCCGGGCGCCGCCGGGCAGCGCGACCGGCTCGGGGCCGAGGTTCACGACGCACACCAGCGCGTCGTCCCCCGCGGCGCCGTCACCCCGGGCGAACGCGAGGACGTCGTCGCCGACGGCGGCCTCGCCCACGGCGTCGAGCCAACGGAAGGCGCCGCCGTGCAGGGCCGGCTCGGCGCGGCGGGCCGCGAGCGTGCGGCGGTACAGGGAGAGCGTCGACGCCGGGTCGCCGTCCTGGGCCTCGACGGACAGGTCGCCCCACGACGCCGGCTGCGGCAGCCAGGGCGCGGACCCGCCGTCGGGCCCGAAGCCGAACGCGCTGCCCGCGCGCGTCCACGGCAGCGGCACGCGGCAGCCGTCGCGGCCGGGGTCGACCCCGCCGGACCGGTCGTGCATCGGGTCCTGGATGACGTCGAGCGGCAGGTCCTCGACCTCGGGCAGCCCCAGCTCGTCGCCCTGGTAGACGTACAGCGCCCCGGGCAGGGCCGCGACGAGCAGGGCCGCGGCGCGCGCCCGGCGCAGGCCCGTGACGAGGTCGGTCGGGGTGCCGAACCGCTTCGCCGTGAACGCGAACGACGAGTCCTGGCGCCCGTACCGCGTCACCGGGCGGGTGACGTCGTGGTTGGACAGCACCCACGTGGCCGGGGCGCCGACCGGGGCGTGCGCGTCGAGGGTCGTCGTGACCGACTCGCGCAGGGCCTTCGCGTCCCACGGGCGGGCCATGAAGTCGAAGTTGAACGCCGTGTGCATCTCGTCCGGGCGCAGGAACCGGGTGAACCGGGCCGTGTCCGGCAGCCACACCTCCCCCACGAGGACGCGCGGCTCGTCGTACGAGTCCGCGACGGCCCGCCAGGAGCGATAGACGTCGTGCAGCGCGTCGCGGTCCACGTGCGGGTGCTCCCCCGGACCCGGGTGCTCCGGCACCTCGGGCAGCTCCGGGTCCTTGACCAGCAGGGCGGCGGAGTCGATGCGGATGCCGGCGGCGCCCCGGTCGAACCAGAACCGCAGGATCTCCTCGTGCTCGCGCCGCACGTCCGGGTGGTCCCAGTTGAGGTCCGGCTGGGAGGGGGCGAAGAGGTGCAGGTACCACTCGCCGGGGGTGCCGTCCGGGTTCGTCGTGCGGGTCCAGGTGGTGCCCTGGAAGTCCGAGACCCAGCGCGTGGGCAGCTCGGCGCCGCCCTCCCCGCGCCCGGGCCGGAACCAGAACCGCTCGCGCTCGGGCGAGCCGGGCCCGGCGGCGAGCGCCGCGCGGAACCACGGGTGCTCGTCCGAGACATGGTTGGGCACGACGTCGACGATCGTGCGGATGCCGAGCTCGCGGGCCTCCGCGATGAGCGCCTCCGCCTCGGCGAGGGTGCCGAACTGCGGGTCGATCGCGCGGTAGTCGGCCACGTCGTACCCGCCGTCCGCGAGCGGCGACACGTACCAGGGGGTGAACCAGATCGCGTCGACGCCCAGGTCCCGCAGGTACCCGAGGCGGCTGCGCACCCCCGCCAGGTCCCCCGTGCCGTCGCCGTTCCCGTCGGCGAACGAGCGCGGGTAGACCTGATAGATCACCGCGCTGCGCCACCACTCGGCCTCGTACCCCGTGCTCACCGATGAGCCCCTTCCACGTCGTCGTCGATGAGCAGGACAGTAACCAGACGACGTAGACCACGCAAGAACTCGACAGGGCTGTTATCAAACCGCGACCATCGGCGCGCAGAAACTCCCGCGCACGCGAACGGCCGGCCGGGCGGCGAAGGCAGCCCGACCGGCCGTGGCGCGGTGGTGGTGAGGGAGGAGGGGGGTCGGTCAGCCCCCGGCGCGCGGGGCGGCCGCCGTCGAGCGCCGCACGACGAGCTCCGGCTCGAACAGCAGCTCGTCGCGCGACACCGAGGCGCCGGCGATCATGCTCGCGAGGATGTCCACGGCGGCGCGCCCCATCGCGTCGATCGGCTGCCGGACCGTGGTCAGGGCCGGGTCGGTGGAGTTCATCAGGGCGGAGTCGTCGTAGCCGACCACCGAGACGTCGCGCGGCACCTCGAGCCCGGCGCGGCGCACGGCACGCACCGCGCCGAGCGCGAGCGGGTCGGACGCGCACAGGATCGCCGTCGCGCCGGCGTCGAGCAGGCGGCCCGTGGAGGCCTGGCCGCTCTCCAGCGAGTACTGGCTGTGCACCACCAGCTCGTCGGGGAGCTCGACGCCGTGCCGCTGCGCGAAGGCGCGGGCGGCGGCGAGCTTGCGCTCGGAGGGCACGTGGTCGCTCGGGCCCAGCAGCAGGCCGATCCGGGTGTGCCCCATGGACACCAGGTGCTCGAGCGCCTGGTGCGTCGCGACCAGGTCGTCGCACGACACGTGCGGGAAGTCGAGGCTCTCGATGGAGGCGTTGATGAGCACGACGGGCAGGCTCAGCGCCTGCAGCCGCTCGTAGTGGGCGTGGTCCGCGTCGCGCTCGGCGTAGAAGCCCCCGGCGAAGATGACGCCCGAGACCTGCTGGCCCAGCAGGAGGTCGATGTACTCGGCCTCGGAGATGCCGCCCGCGGTGCGGGTGCACAGCACGGGCGTGAAGCCCTGCTGGGCGAGCGCGCCGCCCACCACCTCCGCGAACGCGGGGAAGATCGGGTTGGCCAGCTCGGGCAGCACCAGCCCGACCAGCCGGGGCCGGTCGCCGCGCAGCTTGGTGGGCCGCTCGTAGCCCAGCACGTCCAGCGCGGTGAGCACGGCGTCCCGCGTCGCCTGCGACACCCCGGGCTTGCCGTTGAGCACCCGGCTGACCGTCGCCTCGCTGACCCCCACCTTCGCGGCCACGTCGGCCAGTCGTCTCGACATGCCTCGACTGTACACGCGACCACGCAAGCCGCTTGCGTGACTTGCGCTCCTTGCGGGACGTGCCGGGCGCTAGGAGCGCCGCAGGGCGAGGAGCCGCTGCAGGACCACGAAGACCAGCAGCAGCGCGCCGATGACGATCTTGGTCCACCAGGAGCTGAGGGTGCCCTCGAAGGTGATGATCGTCTGGATGAGGCCGAGCACGAGGACGCCGAGCACCGAGCCGAGCACGAACCCGGTGCCGCCGGTCAGCAGCGTGCCGCCGATCACGACGGCCGCGATGGCGTCGAGCTCCATCCCGACGCCGGTCAGGGAGTAGCCCGACCGGGAGAACATCGCGAACAGCAGGCCGCCGAGGCCGGCGCAGGTGCCGCTCACGACGTAGACGAGCACCTTGGTGCGCGCCACGGGCAGGCCCATGAGCCGCGCGGACTGCTCGCCGCCGCCGATGGCGTAGACGGTGCGGCCGAACTGCGTGTAGTGCAGCAGGTAGAACGCCACCGCCACGACGACCAGCGCGATCACGACGCTGGACGTGACGCGCCACTGGCCGCCCGCCCACGTGTCCCACGAGGCGAGCGCCACGAACGTCTCGTCGTCGATGGGGATCGACTCGGGCGCGATGAGGAAGCACAGCCCGCGCGCGAAGAACATCGCGGCGAGGGTGGCGATGAACGGCTGCACCTCGAACACGTGCACCATGGCGCCGACGAGCAGGCCGATCAGGGAGCCGATCAGCACGACCAGCGGGATCACGACCCCCGCCGGGACCCCCGCCCGCAGCAGGTAGGCCGCGGTGACGCCGGACAGCGCGAGCACGGAGCCCACCGAGAGGTCGATGCCGCCCGTGAGGATGACGAACGTCATCCCGACCGCCAGCACGATGAGGAACGCGTTGTTGATGAACAGGTTCGCGAGGACGCCGACGGACAGGAAGTTGTCGTAGCGGGCGCCGCCCACCACCAGCAGCAGCACGAACACCACGAGGGTGCCGACCACGGGCAGGTAGCGCCGGTCGAGGCGCAGGCGGCGGCCGAGGGCCGGCACACGGTCCGGGGACGGCGCCCCGCGGCGCGAGGAAGCGAGGGTCGTCATCAGGCCACCACCTTGTCCGTGGAGACGTCCGCGGGCTTGTCGGACGGCGCGACGGGCGCCGTCCTGCCGCGCCGTCGGGTGCGTTCGGAGAGCTTGCGCCGCATCACCGGCGACTGCAGCAGCGTGACCGCGGCGACCACGAGCGCCTTGAACAGCGGCGTCACCAGCGGGGAGATGCCGACGTTCGTCACCGTGAGCGACAGCGTCGCGATGATGAGCACGCCGACGAACGTGCCGGAGAGGGAGAACTTGCCACCGGCCAGCGAGGTGCCGCCGATCACGACGGCGAGGATCGCGTCCAGCTCGATGAACAGGCCGGCGTTGTTGGCGTCCGCCGCCATGACGTTCGAGGCCAGGATGAGGCCGGCCAGGGCGGAGAAGAGGCCCGACAGCGCGAAGACGGTCCAGACGATGGTCCGCGCCCGCACGCCCGCGAGCCGGCTCGCGGCCGGGTTGATGCCCACCGACTCGACGAGCATGCCCAGGGCGGTGCGCCGCACGAGCAGCGCGACGAGCGCGAAGACGCCGAACGCCACCAGGGTGGCGACCGGCAGCCCGAGCCAGAACCCGGCCCCCAGCGTCTTGAACGGCGCGCTGGTGACCGTGGTGATCTGCCCCTGGGTGATGAGCATCGCGACGCCGCGGCCGGCGGTCATGAGGATGAGCGTGGCGATGATCGGCTGGATGCCGAGCACCGACACGAGGAACCCGTTCCACACGCCGAGCACCAGGCCGAGGGCGAGGGCGAGCCCGATCGCGAGCAGCACGGTGGCCGTCGAGGTGGGGTCGTCCGCGCCGGAGATGAAGGTCAGGGCCACGGCCCCCGAGATCGCGACCACCGCGCCGACGGACAGGTCGATGCCACGGGTGGCGATCACCAGCGACATGCCGAGGGCCACCAGCATGAGCGGCGCGCAGTTGCGCAGGATGTCGATCGGCGAGCCGAAGAGGTGGCCGTCGAGGATCGACACGGACAGGAAGCCGGGCCGGACGGCGGTGTTCACCGCGAGCAGGACGACCAGGGCGAGCACCGGCCAGAACAGGCGGTGGCGCACGACGGCGCCGATCCTGTCGGCGGCCTGGGACGTGGGCATCAGCGGTCTCCTCCGCTCGCGATGAGCTCGACGACGTCGTCGACGCCGACGTCGCCCGTGTTGGTCAGCTCGGCGACCTTCTGCCGGTCGCGCATGACGGCGATGCGGTGGCTGAGCCGCACCACCTCCTCGAGCTCGGCGGAGATGAAGAGCACCGCCATGCCGCGCCCGGCGAGGTCGGACACCAGGCGCTGGATCTCCGCCTTGGCGCCGACGTCGATCCCCCGGGTCGGCTCGTCGAGGACGAACAGCTCGGGCGCGGTGGCCAGCCACCGGGCCAGCAGCACCTTCTGCTGGTTGCCGCCCGAGAGGTTGCGCAGGAGGGCGTCCGGGTTGGCGGGCCGGATGTTCAGCGCGTCGATGTACCGGTGCACGATCTCGTCGACCTGCTTGCCGGGCAGCGGCCGCAGCCAGCCGCGGTCCGCCTGGAGGCCGAGCACGATGTTCTCCCGCACGGTGAGGTCGCCGACGACGCCCTCGGCCTTGCGGTCCTCGGACGAGAACGCGATCCGGCGCGAGATCGCGGCGCGTGGCGTGCGCAGGCGCGCGAGCGCCCCCTTGATCCGCAGCGTGCCGGTGTCGGCACGGTCGGCGCCGGCCAGCAGGCGGGCCACCTCCGTGCGCCCGGAGCCGAGCAGGCCCGCCAGGCCCACGACCTCGCCCTCGTGCACGTCCAGGTCGAACGCCTGCACGGAGCCCCGGCGGCCGAGACCCACGGCCTGGACGAAGGGCGCGCCCCGCGTGGTGTCGACGGCGTGCTCGGTCCGCACCTCCAGGTCCTCGAGCACCTCCATCGAGCGGCCGATCATGCGGGAGACGAGCTCGGTGCGGCTGAGCTCGGCCGTGCGGTACTCCCCCACCTTCGCGCCGTTGCGCAGCACGGTCATGCGGTCGGACAGCTCGAAGACCTGCTCGAGGAAGTGCGACACGAACAGGATGGCGACGCCCTGGTCCCGCAGCCGCCGCACCACGGCGAAGAGGCGCGCCACCTCGCCGGCGTCGAGGCTGGAGGTCGGTTCGTCGAGGATGAGCACCTTGGCCTCGACCACCATCGCGCGGCTGATCGCGACGAGCTGCTGCACGGCGATCGAGTGCGCGCCCAGCGACGAGGAAGGGTCGACGTCGAGCCCCATCGTGGCGAGGTGCTCGGCGGCGCGGCGGCGGGTGGCCGGCCAGTCGATCGCGCCGAGCCGCCGCGGCTCGTTGCCCAGCATGATGTTCTCGGCCACCGTGAGGTTCTCGCAGAGGTTGACCTCCTGGTACACGGTGGCGATGCCCGCGGCCTGGGCCTCGCCCGGGCCGGCGAACCGGTGCGGCGCGCCGTCGACGAGGATCTCGCCCGCGTCGATGCCGTAGACACCGGTGAGCGCCTTGATCAGCGTGGACTTCCCCGCGCCGTTCTCCCCCATGAGGGCGTGCACCTCGCCGGGCAGGAGTCGCAGGTCGACCCCGTCGAGCGCCTTGACGCCCGGGAACTCGATGGAGATCCCGGTCATCTCGACGACGGGGTGCGCCTCCTCGGGGACGTCGCCCCGAGCGCTGCCGGCGGGGCCGGCGTCCGATTGCGTCATCGTTGACCTTCCGTGGAGCGCGGTGGGTGCGGTGCGGGACCCGCAC
>NZ_JBHVFQ010000004.1:175493-229272 GCF_042801555.1 Isoptericola sp. NPDC057559 | reverse complement strand
ACGGCGAGGACGGGCAGCGGGGCGTCTCCGGGGCCGAAGCCCTCCTCGTCCCAGTCGGCGTCCAGCAGGGCGCGGTCGGCCTCGTCGAGCTCGAAGTCCTCCAGGCCCGCGCGCAGGGCGCGCTCGCGCGCCTCGTCGTCACCCTCGGACTCGAGGACCTCGGCCACCGCGTCGCGCGCGGGCTCCGCCGCCTGGGCGGCGTCCGCGGGCGCGGTGGTGGGGTCGTCGGTGGGCTCGGCAGCGGGCACGGAGCCGTCGGCGGGAGTGGTCATGGGCACCATTCTCCCAGGCCCGGCGGCGTGTCACGAACGAGACCCCCGTCACCCGGCCGCGAGGCCGGGCGACGGGGGCCGCGACGGGCCCGCCGAGGGCGGGTCGAGGTCAGGCGGTGACCTGCGCGACGACCGCCAGGACCGCGTCGACCGTCTGGTCGAAGTCGAGGTCGGACGAGTCGACGGTGGCGACGCCGTCGGCCGCGACCTGGAACTGGCTGACCGTCGAGTCGTCGCGGTCGCGGCGCAGCACCTGGTCGCGCGTGGCCTCGACGGCGGAGGCGTCGGCCGCGCCGTGCACCTCGAGGGACCGGCGGCGCAGGCGCGCCTCCTCGCTCGCGGTGAGCAGCACGCGGGCGTCCGCGTCGGGCGCCACGACGGTGGTGATGTCGCGGCCCTCGGCGACGATGCCCTGCCCGCCCGAGAAGCCGCCGGGCGCGTTCTCCGCCTCGATGACGGCCCGCTGGCGTCGGCGCAGCTCGGCGCGGACCTCGAGGTTGGTCGCCACCTGCGACACGGCGGTGGAGACCGCGGTGGTGCGGATCGCCTCGGCCACGTCGCGCCCGCCCAGGTGCACGGTCGGCGCGGCGGGGTCGACGCCCATCTCCAGCGGCATGGCCCGCACCGCGTCGGCGACGGCGGCCTGGTCGGCCAGGTCCGTGCCGCCCTCGACGCACCACAGCGTCGCGGCGCGGTACATGGCGCCCGTGTCGAGGTAGGCGAGCCCGAGCCGGGCCGCCACCGCCTTCGAGACGCTGGACTTGCCGGACCCGGAGGGACCGTCGACGGCGATGACGACCACGTGAGAGCTCACCTTCTGTTGTCGCGCGGCGGTGCCGCGCGGAATCTGCTGGGCGGGGAGGACGAGGGTGCGGGGCCGCGACGTCACATGTCGACGTCGCGCATCAGGGTGCCGAGCTCCGTGCGGCCGAGCACCCGCGTGCGCCCGACGCGCAGGTCGCCCAGGGCGATCGGGCCGATGCGGGTGCGCACGAGGCGCGTCACCGGGAAGCCGACGGCGTCGAGCATGCGGCGCACGATGCGGTTGCGGCCCTCGTGCAGCACGATCTCGAGCATCGTCTCGCCGGGCACGGAGTCCACCACGCGCACCTTGTCGGCGCGGGCCACGCCGTCCTCGAGCTCCACGCCCTCGGTCAGCTGCTTGGCGTGGCGCGGGTAGAACTCCCCGCCCGTCACCGTGACGAGGTAGGTCTTGCGGATCTCGTACCGCGGGTGGGCGAGGCGGTTCGCGAGCTCGCCGTCGTTGGTGAGCAGCAGCAGGCCCTCGCTGTCGGCGTCGAGCCGGCCGACGTGGAACAGGCGCTCGGGGCGGTCCCTGACCAGGTCGGCGAGCGTCGGGCGGCCGTCCGGGTCGCTCATCGTCGACACCACGCCGAGGGGCTTGTTGAGGGCGATCGTCACCTTGGACGCGTCCAGCTGGATGCGCATGCCGTCGACGTGCACCTGGGCCTTCGCGGGGTCCACGCGCACGCCGAGCTCGGTGACGAGCACGCCGTCCACCTCGACGTGCCCCTCGGCGATGAGCTCCTCGCACTTGCGGCGCGAGCCCAGGCCGGCCTGCGCGAGCACCTTCTGCAGGCGGACGCCGTCGGCGACGTGGACGTCGCGGTCCGGCTCGCCGGAGCGCGGCGCGGGGCGACGGGGGGCGGTCTTGCGCGGGCGCTGCGAGCGCTGCGCGGCGGGTCCCTGCGGGCGGTTGGTGCGGCGGCTCCCGCCGCGGCGTTCGGTGCTCATGGTGCCCGATTCTCTCAGGTCGGGCCGGTCCCGCTCGACGGCGCCGCCCGGCGACCCGCGCCGGGCGGTCGCGGGGCACGACCGTCAGGCGCCGGCCACGGCCCCGCGGTGGGCGGCCAGCACCGCCGCGAACGCGGACGCGAGGCGGGGCGCGACGGCGCGGGCGTCGTCCACGTCCCCGCACACCATGGCCCCGTCGCGCAGCATCATCAGCTCGGCGGCGGCCGCCCTCGGGTCGTCCGCGCCGTCCTCCCGCGCCACGTCGGCGAAGAAGTCGGCGTACCAGGCGCGGTGCCGCGCCACCGCCTGACGGACGGGGTGGGCGGGGTCGGCGTACTCCGCGCCGGCGTTGACGAACGCGCAGCCCCGGAACTCCGGGGCGCGCGCCACGGCGCCCAGCACCCGGGCCAGGGCGGCGAGGGCGGCGGCGGGGTCGCCCGCGTGCTCGGCGCGCAGCCGTGCGAGCTGCGCCCGCTCCTCCTCCGCGATCGCGTCCAGGTAGGCGACGACGAGGTCGTCCTTGGTCCGGAAGTGCCGGTAGAACGTGACCTTGGACACCTCCGCCGCGGCGATCACCTTGTCGGCGCTCACGGCGCGGATGCCGTCCGCGTAGAACAGCCGGCTCCCCGCCTCGAGGATCCGCTCGCGCACCGGCCCGCGCGCAGGCGCCCGCTCGGGCGTCGCGCCCGCCGTCCTGGTTCCCATCCCACCAACCTCTCACGTCGGGGCACCTCCCCGGCGCGGGTCGCGCCCGAGGGTGCTTGCGGCAACGGACGCCGCGTGATCTAGTAGACGAACTAGTAACCCTACTAGCCGCCTACCCAGGAGGACCAGCATGAGCGTGCTCTACACCGCGGTCGCCACCGCCACCGGAGACGGACGGGACGGCCGTTCGCGGTCCGACGACGGCCTGCTCGACGTCGACCTCGCCATCCCGAAGGAGATGGGCGGCGCGGGCGGCGCCACCAACCCCGAGCAGCTCTTCGCCGCCGGGTACGCCGCGTGCTTCCACTCGGCGCTGAAGGTCGTCGCCCGGCGCGAGAAGGCCCCGATGACCGACTCCGCGGTCGTCGCGGAGGTGTCGCTCCTGCCGACGGACGAGGGCGGGTTCCGTCTCGCCGTCGCGCTGCACGCCGAGATGGGCGGCGTCGACCAGGCCACCGCCGACGCCCTCGTGGCCGGCGCCCACCAGGTGTGCCCCTACTCGAACGCCACGCGGGGCAACGTCGACGTCACGGTCGACGCCACCGTCGCCTGAGCGTCAGGCGCTCACGCGCCGAGCCCGTCCTCGGTCAGGCCCGCGAGGCCGGCCGAGGACGGGTCCAGGCCGATCGCCTCCCCCACGTCCGGCAGGTGCGGCGCCAGCGGGGGCAGCGCGTCGAGCGACGTCCAGCCCATCCGGTCCAGGAACTCCCCCGTGGTGCCGAACAGCACGGCGCCGGTCATCGGGTCCTGGCCGGTCTCGGCGATCAGCCCCCGCGCGAGCAGCGTGCGCACGACGCCGTCCACGCTGACGCCGCGCACCGCCGAGACCTGCCCGCGCGTGACCGGCTGGCGGTACGCGACGACCGCGAGGGTCTCCAGCGCCGCCTGGCTGAGCCGCGACGACTGCCCCTCCAGCACGAACGCCCCCACCACGTCGGCCTGCGCCCGGGCGGAGTAGACCCGCCACCCGTCCGCACCCTGCCGCAGCTCGAAGCCGCGCGGGCGCCCGCCCGTCTCGCCGCGGTACTCCGCGGCGAGGTCCTCCAGCACCGCGGCGACCTCCGGCACCGGCCGCGCGACGCCGGCAGCCAGCCGCTCCACGGGCACGGGCGACTCCGTGACCATCAGCACGGCCTCCAGCGCGGCTGCCAGGCCCCCGGGCAGCTCGTCGACGTCGACGTCGAGCTCGGGCACCGGGCGACCGACGGCCTCCGCGGGTGCCGCCCCGTCGGAGCCGGTCGCCTCCACGCCGCCCGCCCCCGCGCCGGTCGTGCCCGTCTCCTGCGTCATGCCACGACCTCCGTCACGTGCGGCCCGCCGCCCTGCGGCGCGGCCCCGTCGAACTCCTCGAACCCGGCCGCGAGCGCGCCGTCGTCGTCCACGTCCTGCTCGTCCCCGCCGGCGGTCCACCGCACCGTGAGCTCCCCCAGCGCGGTCGCCTGCTCGAAGGCGACCCGGCCGTTACGGAACAGCTCCAGCAGCGCGAGGAACCGCGCGACGGCCACGAGCCGCTCCTCCCCCGCGACGAGCGCCCGGAACGTCGCGACGTGCTCCCGCCGCAGCCGGCGCGCGACCACCCCCGCCTGCTCGCGCACGCTCACCGCGGGAGCGTGCAGGTGGTCGAGGCCGACGACGGGCGGCGGCTTCGGCTCGAGCGCCCGCGCCGCCAGCTCTGCCAGGCGGGCGCCGTCGAGCGTCCACACGAGCTCGGGCAGCAGGGCCGTCAGGTGCGGCTCGAGCGGCACCGAGCGCGGCACGCGGCGCCCCTCGGTCTCGAGCCGCTCGGCCAGGATCCCGGAGACCTCCTTGTAGGCGCGGTACTGCAGCAGCCGCGCGAACAGCAGGTCGCGTGCCTCGAGCAGCTCCAGGTCCTCCGCGTCCTCCTCGACGACGCCGGGCAGGAGCCGCGCCGCCTTGAGGTCGAGCAGGGTGGCGGCCACGACCAGGAACTCGCTCGCGGTGCCCAGGTCCCACGACGGGTGCTCCTCGCCGCGGGCGGTCGCCTCGCGCGCCGCCGTGTCGGCGGCGCGGATGTGCGCGACGAACTCGTCGGTCACGGCCGCGAGCGCCACCTCCGTGACGTCGAGCTCGTGCTTCGCGATCAGCGACAGCAGCAGGTCGAACGGGCCGGTGAAGTTCGCGAGGTGCACCTCGAAGCCGGCGGACGGGGCGTCGACCGACGCCTCGGGCTCCGCGGCGTCGGCGGCAGGCTCCGCGGCGACGTCAGGCGGCGTCACCACGGGCGACGAGCTCGCGCGCGAGCTGCCGGTACGCGGCGGCTCCGGCGTGCGTCGGGGCGTAGTTGGTGATCGGCTCCGCGGCGACGGAGGCGTCCGGGAACTTCACGGTGCGCCCGATGACGGTGTGCAGCAGCGTGTCGCCGAAGGCCTCGTGCACGCGGGCCACGACCTCGCGGGAGTGGAGCGTGCGCGAGTCGTACATCGTCGGCAGGATGCCGTCGATCTCGAGCGCGGGGTTGAGGCGGTCGCGCACCTTCTCGATGGTCTCCACGAGGAGCGCGACGCCGCGCAGCGCGAAGAACTCGCACTCCAGCGGGATGAGCACGCCGTGCGCGGCCGTCAACGCGTTGACGGTGAGCAGGCCGAGCGACGGCTGGCAGTCCACGAGGATGACGTCGTAGTCGTCCAGCGCCGGGCGCAGCGCGCGCGCCAGCACCGACTCGCGGGCCACCTCGCCGACGAGCTGCACCTCCGCCGCGGACAGGTCGATGTTGGCCGGGAGCACGTCCAGGCCCTCGATGTTCGTGGGCTGCAGCACGTCGGTGAAGCTGACGTCGCGCTCCATCAGCAGGTTGTAGACGCTGAGGTCGAGGTCGTGCGGGCTGACGCCCACGCCCACCGACGCGGCGCCCTGGGGGTCGAAGTCGACCAGCAGCACGCGGCGGCCGTACTCGGCCAGCGCGGCGCCCAGGTTGATCGTGGTGGTGGTCTTGCCGACGCCACCCTTCTGGTTGCACATGGCGACGATGCGCGCAGGCCCGTGCGACGACAGCGGCTCCGGGTCCCGGAAGTCGGGCAGCGGCCGCCCGACGACGTCGGTACGCGGCTCCTCGATCCCGGCGGCCGGACTGCCCGGGGTCGGGCTGGTCGCGGTGGCCGCGGCCGGTGAGGCGTCGCTCGTGGTCGTCTGCGTCATGGTGTCGCTCCCGAGTCCCTCGCTCACCTGCGTCACGCTACCCCAGCGCCTCCCGGGGCCCGGGCGGCACGCCGGGCGCGCCGCCCTTCGTCCGCGCCGGGTCGTGCGCCGGGTCGTGCGGCGGGTCAGCCGAGGGCGCGCGGGTGCGCCGCGGCGTAGACCTCGCGCAGGGCGTCGGGCGTCACCATCGTGTAGATCTGCGTGGTCGTCACCGACGCGTGGCCGAGCAGCTCCTGCACCACGCGGACGTCGGCGCCGCCGGCCAGCAGGTGGGTCGCGAACGAGTGCCGCAGCGTGTGCGGCGAGACGTGCTGGGTCAGCCCCGCCCGCTCGGCCGCGCCCTGCAGCACGGACCAGGCGCTCTGCCGCGACAGCCGCGCGCCGCGGGTGTTGAGGAACAGCGCCGGCGTGCCGCGGCCCGCGGACGCCAGCGGCGACCGGGCCCGGACCAGGTACGCGTCCAGGGCGGTGCGGGCGTAGGACCCGACCGGCACGACCCGCTCCTTGTCCCCCTTGCCCCGCAGCCGCACCGAGCCGGACCCGGCCAGGCCGTCGTCGGGCCCGCCCGGGGCGCCGACGGCGGGACGCAGCCCGTCGACGTCGTCGACGTCCAGGCCGACGACCTCGCTGATCCGCCCGCCGGTGGAGTACAGCAGCTCCAGCAGCGCGCGGTCGCGCAGGGGGACGGCCCCCTCGCCCGTCCCCGCCGCGTCGAGCAGTCGGGCCACCTCGTCCACGGACAGCGCGTGCGGCAGGCGGCGCAGGGAGCTCGGGGCGTGCACCTGCGACGCGGGGTCGGCGCGCGTGACGCCCTCGGCGTGCGCGAACCGGTGCCAGCCCCGCACGGCGGCCAGGGCCCGGGCCGTGGACGAGGGCGACAGCGGGGCGCCGCCGTCCGACCCCTGGCGCAGCACCACCACGTAGCCCTCGACGTCGCGCTCCCCCACGTCGTCCAGGCCGGAGCGGCCTGTGGCGTCGAGGTGGCGGGCGTAGCGGCCGAGGTCGCGCCGGTAGGCCGCCACGGTGTTGGCCGACAGCCCGCGCTCGACGCCGAGGTGCGCGAGGTAGTCCTGCAGCGCGGCCGTCAGTGCGGGCGGGAGGGTCGGGGCGGGCGACGTGTCGGGCACCGGGCCATCATGCCCCGCGGCGCGGGGTCAGAAGGGCAGGAAGACGTCCACCGCCACGGCGATGAACAGCACCGTGAGGTACGTGATCGAGCCGTGGAAGACCTTCATCGCCCCGAGCTTGCCCCGCTCGGGGTGGCCCGCGCGGCGCAGCATCGCGATCACGAGGTAGAGGAACCAGCCGCCCGAGACGACCGCGACGGCGGTGTAGAACCACGACATCCCGGCGAGCGGGACCAGGGCGAGCGAGCAGGCGATCATCGCGACGGTGTGCGCGACCATCTCGATCGCGACGCGGCGGTCGGTGGCGACCACCGGGAGCATCGGCACGCCGGCGTTCGCGTAGTCCTTCTTGAACTTCACGGACAGCGGCCAGTAGTGCGGCGGCGTCCAGAAGAAGATCACGCCGAACAGCGCGACGGCGGCCCAGCTCAGCGACTCCGTGACGGCGGCCCAGCCGATGAAGACGGGCATGCAGCCCGCGATGCCGCCCCACACGATGTTCTGCGGCGTGCGCCGCTTGAGGATCATCGTGTAGCCGACCACGTAGATGGCGATGGCGGCGAACGTGAGCCACGCGGACGCCGGGTTGACCAGCAGCGCGAACCAGAGCAGGGACACGGCCCCGAGCACGGTGGCGAACACGAGCGCGGCGCGCGGCGTGATCTCCCCCGTGGCCAGCGGGCGCCGCTTGGTCCGGTTCATCACCTGGTCGATGTCACGGTCCAGGTAGCAGTTGAAGACGTTGGCCGACGCGGCCGCGAGGGTGCCCCCGACCAGGGTCTTGACCACCAGCCACAGCGACGGGAGCCCGCCCTGGGCGAGGATCATCGTGGGCAGCGTGGTGACGAGCAGCAGCTCGATGATGCGCGGCTTGGTCAGCGCGACATAGGCGGCGACGCGGTCGCGCCACCCCTTGCTCGGACCCGCGGGAGCGCCGCGGCGCTCCGCCCGGACGGCATCGGCACGCTCCCGCTCCGCCCGCACCGCGGCACGGGTGGGCGTCGAGGGATGGGGCGTCGTGGTGCTCGTGGTGCTCACGCGCGTGCTTGTCCGTTCTCGGCTGGGGGTCCGGGGAGCTCGGGCGGCGTGGGTCTGCCGCCGCCTCATCGTACGCCGAGGTCACCGGCGGGGCGGCCCGGGCCGGACCCGGGGCGCTGTGAGAAATGCCCGGCTCGTCGTCATGTCCCCGCGCCCTCCCCCGGCGTCCGCCCGCGCGCCCCGCTGTCCACGCGCGCCCACCTGATGGGACGGAGCGGCTCGGGACGGGCGGGGCGGGAATGCTCGGCGCTAGGGTGGTGCTGCACAACGGTGAACAGCGGACCGCCCACCCGGTCGGACCCTCGCCACCGTGCCCCGCCGTCGCACGCAGGACCCGTGCGGTGTCCGACGCGACGGCGCCCCGTACCGGCAGAGCAGCAGCAATCACCCGGGGGCTCGCTCCGGGCAGGAAAGAGGCACATCTGTGAACGCGTTCGACCCCGTCGTCGCCCCGCTCGAGTGGAACTCGCTCGACGACCGCGCGGTGAAGACCATCAAGGCGCTGGCCGCGGACGCCGTCGAGAAGGTCGGCAACGGCCACCCCGGCACCGCGATCTCCCTGGCACCCGCCGCGTACCTGCTCTTCGGCAAGACGATGCGGCACGACCCGTCCGACCCGCACTGGGTCGGCCGTGACCGGTTCGTCCTCTCCGCGGGCCACTCCTCGCTCACGCTGTACCTGCAGCTGTTCCTCTCCGGCTACGGCATGGAGCTCGGCGACCTCGAGGCGCTGCGCACCTGGGGCTCCCAGACCCCCGGCCACCCGGAGTACCGCCACACCGCCGGCGTCGAGATCACGACCGGTCCGCTCGGCCAGGGCCTCGCCTCCGCCGTCGGCATGGCGTTCGCGGCCCGCCGCGAGCGGGGCCTGCTCGACCCCGACGCCGCGCCCGGCGAGTCGCCGTTCGACCACCACGTGTACGTCATCGCCTCCGACGGCGACCTGCAGGAGGGCGTCACCTCCGAGGCCTCGTCGCTCGCCGGCACGCAGAAGCTCGGCAACCTCGTGGTGATCTGGGACGACAACAAGATCTCCATCGAGGACGACACCGACATCGCGTTCACCGAGGACACGCTGGCCCGCTACGCCGCCTACGGCTGGCACACGCAGCGCGTCGACTGGACGCAGGGCGGCACCGGCTACGCGGAGGACGTCGACGCGCTCGCCGCGGCGATCGCCGCCGCCAAGGCCGAGACCGACCGGCCGTCGTTCATCGCGCTGCGCACCATCATCGGCTGGCCCTCGCCCACCAAGCAGAACACCGGTGGCATCCACGGGTCCGCCATGGGCGCCGACGAGGTCGCCGGCCTCAAGGTCGCGCTCGGCCTGGACCCCGAGGCCACGTTCGCGGTGGACGACGAGGTGCTCGAGTACACGCGCGCCGTCGCCGGCCGCCAGGGCGACCAGCGCGCCGCCTGGGACCGCTCGTACGAGGCGTGGCGCACCGCCACCCCGGAGCGTGCCGCGCTGCTCGACCGACTCGTCGCCCACGAGCTGCCCGCCGGCTGGACCGACGAGCTGCCCGTCTTCGAGGCCTCCGAGAAGGGCGTCGCCACCCGCGCCGCCTCGGGCAAGGTGCTCACCGCGCTCAAGGACGTGCTGCCCGAGCTGTGGGGCGGCTCCGCCGACCTCGCGGGCTCAAACAACACGACGATGGACGGCGAGCCGTCGTTCATCCCGGTCGAGCACGCGACCAAGAAGTTCCCGGGCAACCCGTACGGCCGCACGCTGCACTTCGGGATCCGCGAGCACGGCATGGGCTCGATCCTCAACGGCATCGTGCTGCACGGCCTCACCCGCCCCTACGGCGGCACGTTCCTCCAGTTCGCCGACTACATGCGCGCCTCGGTGCGCCTCGCGGCCCTCATGGAGATCCCCACGACCTTCGTGTGGACCCACGACTCGATCGGCCTCGGCGAGGACGGGCCGACGCACCAGCCGGTCGAGCACCTCGCGGCGCTGCGCGCCATCCCCGGCCTCGACGTCGTGCGCCCCGCGGACGCGAACGAGACCGCCTGGGCCTGGCGAGGGATCCTCGAGAACACGGCGAACCCGGCCGGCATCGTCCTCACCCGCCAGAACGTGCCCACGTTCCCCCGCGGCGCCGAGGGCTTCGCCGGCGCCGAGGGCACCCTCAAGGGCGCCTACACGCTGCTGGACACCGACGGCACCCCCGACGTGATCCTCGTCGGCACGGGCTCCGAGGTGCAGCTCGCCGTGCAGGCCCGCGAGCAGCTCGCGGCCGAGGGCGTGGCCGCCCGCGTCGTGTCCATGCCGAGCCGCGAGTGGTTCGACAAGCAGGACGCCGCGTACCGCGAGTCGGTGCTGCCGGCCGCGGTGAAGGCCCGCGTCTCGGTCGAGGCGGGCATCGCGCAGGGCTGGCGCGACGTGGTCGGCGACGCCGGCCGCAGCGTCTCGCTCGAGCACTACGGGGCGTCGGCGGACTACCAGACGCTCTACCGCGAGTTCGGGATCACCGCGGAGGCCGTCGCGGCCGCCGCGCGGGAGTCGCTCGCCGCCGTGCGCGGCGCTGGCGACGCCGCCTGAGCCCTCGTAGATTCCCCGGTGGGGCGCCGCGCGCCGGCGCCCCACCCGGCTCCCGTCGACACAACGCCGGCGGGGGCCTCCGACCTCGGAAGGACGTCCGATGACGCAGAGCACCGTCCCCGCACCGATCACCGACCTGACCGGAGCCGGGGTGTCCATCTGGCTCGACGACCTCTCGCGGGAGCGGCTGCGCAGCGGCAACCTCGCGGCCCTCGTCGCCGAGCGCGGCGTCGTCGGCGTCACGACCAACCCGACCATCTTCGCCAAGGCGCTCTCGAGCGGGGACGCCTACGACGCCCAGCTGGCCGAGCTCGCGGGCAGCGACGTGGACGCCGCGGTCGAGACCATCACGACCGACGACGTGCGCGCGGCCGCCGACCTGCTGCGCCCCGTCTACGACGCCACGGACGGCGTGGACGGCCGGGTGTCGATCGAGGTGGACCCCCGCCTCGCGTACGACGCCGACAAGACCGTCGTGGTCGCGGAGCGCCTGTGGCGCACCGTGGACCGGCCGAACGTCTTCATCAAGATCCCCGCCACGGTCCCCGGGCTCGACGCGATCTCGCGCACCCTCGCCCAGGGGATCAGCGTCAACGTGACCCTCATCTTCTCCATCGAGCGCTACCGGTCCGTGATGGAGGCGTTCGCGATCGGCCTCGAGCAGGCCCGCGCCGACGGCATCGACCTCGGCCCGATCGGTTCCGTGGCCTCCTTCTTCGTCTCGCGCGTGGACTCCTCGGTCGACGCGGCGCTCGAGAAGATCGGCTCCCCGCAGGCGCTCGACCTGCGCGGGCAGGCCGCCGTCGCCAACGCGCGCCTCGCGTTCGAGGCGTACGAGCAGTTCGTCGGCACCGACGAGTGGCGCTCGCTCGTCGCGTCCGGCGCCCACCCGCAGCGGCCCCTGTGGGCCTCGACCGGCGTGAAGAACCCGGAGTACCCCGACACGCTCTACGTCTCCGAGCTGGTCACCGACGGCGTCGTCAACACGATGCCCGAGCCCACGCTCCAGGCGTTCGCCGACCACGGCACCGTCACGGGCGACACGGTCCGCGGCACCGCGGGCGCCGCGCGGCGCACCGTCGAGGCCATCGAGTCGCTCGGCGTCTCGCTGCGCGAGGTCACCGACCACCTCGAGACCGACGGGGTCCGCAAGTTCGAGGACTCCTGGACCGAGCTCCTGGACACCGCCACCGCCGGCCTCAAGGCCCAGGGCGCCTGACCTCCGCCCCGGCCCGGGGCGCGCGCCGCGCCCCGGGCCCGCACCATCCCCCGCCCGCACGACGAAGAACGGTGCCCACCTCGTGAGACCGGCCAAGATCACCGCCGAGCACAACCCGCTCCGCGACCCGCTCGACCTGCGCCTCCCCCGCATCGCCGGCCCCTGCGGGCTCGTGATCTTCGGGGTCACCGGCGACCTGTCGCGCAAGAAGCTCATGCCCGCCGTCTACGACCTGGCGAACCGCGGCCTCCTGCCGCCCGGCTTCGCGCTGACGGGCTTCGCCCGCCGCGACTGGGAGGACCAGGACTTCGCGCAGGTCGTGCACGACGCGGTCAAGGAGCACGCCCGCACCCCGTTCCGCGAGGCCACGTGGCGCCAGCTCGCCGAGGGCATCCGGTTCGTGCAGGGCTCGTTCGACGACGAGGACGCCTTCGAGCGGCTGCGCCAGACGGTGGAGCAGCTCGACGCCGAGCGCGGCACCGGCGGCAACCACGCCTTCTACCTGTCCGTGCCGCCCAGCGCCTTCCCGGTCGTGTGCCGGCAGCTGTCGGAGTCCGGCCTGTCGAAGTCGTCCGCGGACGCCTGGCGCCGCGTCGTCATCGAGAAGCCGTTCGGGCACGACCTGGAGAGCGCCCGCGAGCTCGACGCGGTCGTCTCCCAGGTCTTCGACCCCGAGTCGGTCTTCCGCATCGACCACTACCTGGGCAAGGAGACGGTCCAGAACCTCCTGGCCCTGCGGTTCGCGAACCAGATGTTCGAGCCGCTGTGGAACAACAACTACGTCGACCACGTGCAGATCACGATGGCCGAGGACATCGGCATCGGCGGCCGCGCCAGCTACTACGACGGCATCGGCGCCGCCCGCGACGTCATCCAGAACCACCTGATGCAGCTCCTGGCGCTGGTCGCCATGGAGGAGCCGGTGAACTTCGACGCCGAGGCCCTGCGGTCGGAGAAGATCAAGGCGCTGTCGTCCGTGCGCCTGCCCCGCGACCTCGGCCGCCACACCGCGCGCGGCCAGTACGCCGCCGCCTGGCAGGGCGGCGAGAAGGTCGTCGGCTTCCTCGAGGAGGAGGGGTTCAACCCCGACTCCACGACGGAGACGTTCGCGGCGGTCAAGCTCGAGATCGACAACCGCCGCTGGGCGGGCGTGCCGTTCTACCTGCGCACGGGCAAGCGGCTCGGCCGGCGCGTGACGGAGGTCGCCGTCGTCTTCAAGAAGGCGCCGCACCTGCCGTTCGAGTCGTCGCTGACCTCCGACCTCGGCAGCAACGCCCTGGTCATCCGCGTGCAGCCGGACGAGGGCGTCACGCTGCGGTTCGGCGCCAAGGTGCCGGGCACCGCGATGGAGGTGCGCGACGTGACGATGGACTTCGGCTACGGCCACTCGTTCACCGAGTCGTCGCCGGAGGCCTACGAGCGGCTCATCCTCGACGTGCTGCTCGGCGATCCGCCGCTGTTCCCGACCCGCGAGGAGGTCGAGCTCTCCTGGAAGATCCTCGACCCGATCACGTCCTACTGGGCCGGCAAGGGCAAGCCCGAGTCCTACCCGTCGGGCACCTGGGGCCCGCCGTCGGCGGACGCGATGATGGCCCGCGACGGCCGGTCGTGGCGGCGGCCGTGACGGCCCGCCCGGCCCGTCCCCCGCACGACGCCGCCCGCGCCGCGGCGAGCCGCACCCGCCTGTGCCGCTTCCACCCAGGAGACCCCCGATGATCATCGACATGCCGGACACGACCACCAACGCGGTCGGCAAGCGGCTCGCCCACCTGCGGGACGAGGGCGGCGCCGTGGCGCTCGGCCGCGTCCTGACCCTCGTCGTGGTCGCCGAGGAGGCCGACATCGAGGACTCGGTGCGCGCGGCGAACCAGGCCAGCCACGAGCACCCGTGCCGCGTCGTCGTGATCGCCCCGCTCGCCCAGCGCGGCTCGAGCGCCCCGCGGCTCGACGCCGAGATCCGGGTCGGCGGCGACGCGGGCGCCTCCGAGGTCGTCGTCCTGCGGGCCGCCGGCCCGATGCTCGAGCACCCCGACACCCTCGTCATGCCGCTGCTGCTGCCCGACGCGCCGATCGTGGTGTGGTGGCCGACCGGCGGCCCGGACGACCCGTCGGCCGACCCGATGGGCGCGATGGCGCAGCGCCGCATCACCGACACCACCACCGCGGCCGACCCGGTCGCCATGCTCCACCGCCTGGCGGGCACGTTCAGCCCCGGCGACACCGACCTGGCCTGGGCCCGCGTCACCCTGTGGCGCGGCCTCATCGCCGCGGCCGTCGAGCAGCCCCCGTACGAGCCCGTCACGGCGGTGAGCGTCGAGGGCCAGGAGCAGCACACCTCCCTGGACCTGCTGGCCGCCTGGCTCGGCCAGCGGCTGCGCTGCCCCGCCACCGTGGTGCGCACCGACAGCGACGACGCCATCACGCGCGTCACGCTGGAGCGCAAGAGCGGGCCGATCGTGCTCGACCGGCCGGACGGCCGCGTCGTGTCGATCACGCAGCCCGAGAAGCCCGAGCGGCGGATGGCCCTGCCGATCCGCGCCCTGAGCGAGGCACTCATCGAGGAGCTGCGGCGCCTCGACCCCGACGAGCTGTACGGGGAGGTGCTCACCAAGGGCATCACGCGCGTCGAGACCGTCACGGCGACGTCGAAGGCGAAGGCGTGAGCACGCCCGGCGCCGCACCGCTCGTCGTCGTCCACCCGGACGCCGACGTCCTCGCCGAGGCCACCGCCGCGCGGCTGCTGACGCGCCTCCTCGACGCCCAGTCCGTGCGCACCCCGGTGCATGCCGTCCTCACCGGCGGCACCGTGGGCATCAAGACCCTCGCCGCCGTCGCGGCGAGCCCGCTGTCCGCGGCCGTGGACTGGTCGGGCGTGCACCTGTGGTGGGGCGACGAGCGGTTCCTGCCCGACGGCGACCCGGACCGCAACGAGACCCAGGCCCGGTCCGCCCTCGTGGACGCGCTGGTCGCCGGCTCCGGCCTGCCCGCCGAGCACGTGCACGCGATGCCGGCGCCCGGCGCCGTCGTCGACGGGACCACGATCGGGACGCCCGAGGAGTCCGCCGCGGCCTACGCGGCGGAGCTGGCGCGCTTCGCTCCGCCCGCCGGCGAGGACGACACCCCGGCCGTGCCGGAGTTCGACGTCCTCCTGCTCGGCATGGGGCCGGACGGGCACGTCGCGTCCCTGTTCCCCGGCCACGAGGGCCTCGGGGCCCGCGGCGCCACGGTCGGGGTGCACGCCTCCCCCAAGCCGCCGCCGGAGCGCGTCTCGCTCACGTTCGACGCCCTGCGCCGTGCGCGCGAGGTGTGGGTCGTGGCGGCGGGCGCGGAGAAGGCGGCCCAGGCCGCGGCCGCGCTGGCGGGCGGCCCCGTGACGGACGTCCCGGCCGCCGGCGCGCGAGGCACCGAGCGCACGCTGTGGCTGCTCGACGCCGCGGCGGCGGCGCCCTCCTCCTGAGGCCGCGCGCCCGGTCGGGAGACGCACGACGGCCCCCTCGCTCTTCGGCGAGGGGGCCGTCGTCGTCCTGGGGACGAGGGGGTCAGCTCGCCGACCGCCGGCGGGCGGCCAGCAGGCGTCCGGGGGTCTCGTCGTCGAACTCGGCGAAGAACTGACCCACCCGCTCGGTCAGCTCGTTCATGCCGTCGCACGCGAAGAGCGTGGGCTGGTAGTGGGAGATGTCGTACTCGACGGTGCCCATCGAGTAGAAGTCGAGCGGCAGGATGGTCGCGCCGCGGAACTCCTCGATCTCGCCGTAGGACGACAGCAGGCCCGCGCCGTAGGCGCGCAGCTCGCCCTCCTCGTACATGACGCCGAACTCGATCGTGAACCAGAAGACGTCCGCGACGAACTGCAGCCCTTCCGCGGTCTCG
Source organism: Isoptericola sp. NPDC057559 (assembly GCF_042801555.1). Lineage (NCBI taxonomy): Bacteria > Bacillati > Actinomycetota > Actinomycetes > Micrococcales > Promicromonosporaceae > Isoptericola > Isoptericola sp. NPDC057559. The sequence continues at coordinate 213,582 of NZ_JBHVFQ010000004.1, read as the reverse complement.
CACCGCCGCGCCGCCTCGCCGGCCCGCCGTTTCACGTCGGCGATCGCCGGGTTCGCGAGCAGGTTCCCGTGACCCACCACCTCGTGGATGATGTCGGGCTCCGGGGTGTACAGCGGCTGCGAGCCGTGCCGCAGGTACTGCGTGGAGTGGAAGACGCCGTCGGCGAGCGAGCCGTAGAACTGGTCCAGCGGCACGAGACCGGCGGCGGGGTGCAGGCGGAAGCCGCTCAGCGGCTCCAGGCCCGCGCTGACCTCGTCGAGCTGCGGCACGCGGTCGGTGGGCAGACCGAGGGCCTCCTTGCCCTCGAGGTAGCCGCGGATCGCCAGCCGCTCGTGCTTGGGCGCGAGCTCGGTGCACACGGTGCGCCAGATCTCGTTCTCCGCGGGGGTGTAGTCGACCTGAGGCACGGGATCGCCGGGTGACCAGCGCAGCGCGGGGCCGGCGATGGCCTCGCGACGGCGGCGGTACTCCGGGTCGTTCGCGCCGGGGTGGTCGTCCGTGAGGTGCACCGTGACGCCGTTCTCGTCCTCGGTGACGGGGGCGTAGAGCTGTCCTTCCTCGAACATGCCGAAAGACTACGCCCCGTCTCGACAGGTGGACATCCCCCGGTGCCCCGAGGCATCGCCCCGGGGCACCGGTCGAGGTGTCAGCTCGCCTGGCGCAGGGTGGTGCGGCGGGCTCGCAGCGTCGCGAGCGCCTCCTCCAGGAGGGCCGCACCGTCCTCCTCGGACCGGCGTTCCTTCACGTACGCGAGGTGCGTCTTGTACGGCTCGTTGCGCACCGGCGACGGCGGGTTCGCCGCATCCAGGCCGGCGGGGAAGCCGCACCGCGGGCAGTCCCAGAACTCCGGGGCCTCCACGTCGTCGTTCGCCGAGAAGCTCGGCGTCGTCTCGTGCCCGTTCGCGCACCAGTACGACACCCGCACCCGGGGTGCCGCATCGCCGCGCTCGGACTCTCCCAGGGGCCCCGCGCCTACGCGCGAGCCCCGGATCGCATGACCGGCATTAGCCACGTCCTGTCGTCCTCACCTTCGACTCAGTGGGCGTTCACCCACGGACGATCTTCGTGAACCGTGGTCCGGTGCGTCGTCGCCCGGGCCCGTGCCCCCCCGCACCGGCCGGGGCCGGTGACGGTCGTGCCGTGCTGTCAGCTGACCTTCGTGATGAGGCCGAGCAGCACGATCACGACGAACCAGACGAGCGCAAAGCTCACCGTGATCCGGTTGAGGTTGCGCTCGGCGACACCGGAGCTGCCGGCAGCGCTCGAGATCCCCCCGCCGAACATGTCGGACAGACCGCCACCCTTGCCCTTGTGCATCAGGATCAGCAGGGTCAGGAAGGCGCTGGTGATGACCAGGAGAACCTGAAGGATGATCTGCAAAGCGTCCACGGTGTCCTCGGCTGTCCTTCGTTCGTCGTCCGTCCCGCGGGACGGGTTCGGTGCCAGGACGTCGTCCCGGCCGGGTCAAGAGTAAGTGACGGACGCCTCTCGAAGCGAACACCGATGTCTCCATCTGGTGACGATCCCGAGAGGCGTCCGTCCGACGGGCCGGGCCCGCCGTCGTGCGTGTCGTGTCAGCCGATGTGCGACTGGTACCGAGCGATCTTGGCGAACTCGACCGGGTCGAGGCTCGCGCCGCCCACGAGGGCGCCGTCCACGTCCGGCTGCGACATGATCTGCGCGACGTTGCCCGACTTCACGGAACCGCCGTACAGCACGCGCACGCCCGCGGCGAGCTCGGCGTCGTACAGCTCGGCGAGGCGTCCGCGGATCGCGCCGCAGACCTCCTGCGCGTCCTCCGGGGTGGCGACCTCGCCCGTGCCGATGGCCCACACGGGCTCGTAGGCGATGACCACCTGCGCGGCCTGCTCGGCGGTCACGTCGGCGAGCGCGGCGTCGACCTGCGCCAGGGTGTAAGAGACCTGCTCGCCCGCCTTGCGGACGTCCAGGCCCTCCCCCACGCAGAGGATCGGCACGAGGCCGTGCTCGAACGCGGCGCGCACCTTGGCGTTGACGACGGCGTCGTCCTCGGCGTGGTACTCGCGGCGCTCGGAGTGGCCGACGGCCACGTAGGTGCAGCCGAGGCGGGCGAGCATCGGGCCCGAGATCTCACCGGTGTACGCGCCGGACGCGTGCGTCGACAGGTCCTGGGCGCCGTAGCGCACCTCGAGCTTGTCGGCGTCGACGAGGGTCTGCACCGAGCGCAGGTCCGTGAACGGGGCCAGGACGGCCACCTCGACGGCCTCGTAGTCGTGCTTCGCGTCCTTGAGCGTCCACGCGAGCTTCTGCACCGCGGCGATCGCCTCGGTGTGGTCCAGGTTCATCTTCCAGTTGCCCGCCATCAGGGGCGTGCGGGTGGTGGCCACGATGGGCTCCTTGTTCTCTCGTGCGGAAGGGTCGTGAGGGTCAGGCGCCGAGGACCGCGAGCCCCGGGAGCTCCTTGCCCTCGAGGAGCTCGAGGCTCGCGCCGCCGCCCGTGGAGATGTGGCTGAATCCGTCCTCGTCGAAGCCGAGCACGCGCACGGCCGCGGCGGAGTCCCCGCCCCCCACGATGGAGAAGGCGCCCGCGGCGGTCGCGTCGACGATGCCCTGCGCGACGGCGCGGGTCCCGGCGGCGAAGGCGGCGAACTCGAACACGCCCATGGGGCCGTTCCAGACGATGGTCCTCGCGTCCGCGAGGCGGGCCGCGAACAGCGCGCCGGACTCCGGGCCGATGTCGAGGCCCATGGTCCCGTCAGGGATCTGGTCGGCCGGCACCGTCCGGTGCGCGGCGTCGGCGGCGAACGAGTCCGCGGCCACGATGTCCGTGGGCAGCACGATCTCGACGCCGCGCTCGGCGGCCTGCGCCAGGTAGCCCTTCACGGTGTCCACCTGGTCCGCCTCGAGCAGCGAGGAGCCCACGGAGTGGCCCTGCGCCGCGAGGAACGTGAAGACCATGCCGCCCCCGATGAGCAGGCGGTCGGCCTTGGTGAGGAGGTTCTCGATGACCCCGAGCTTGTCGGAGACCTTCGAGCCGCCGAGGACCACGGCGTACGGGCGCTGCGGGTCGGTCGTGGCGCGCGAGAGCGACTCGACCTCCTTGAGCACCAGGTCGCCGGCGGCCGCGGGGAGCACCTTGGCCACGTCGTAGACCGAGGCCTGCTTGCGGTGCACGACGCCGAAGCCGTCGGAGACGAACGCGTCGGCCAGCGCGGCCAGCTCGCCGGCCAGCTCCTCGCGCTCGGCGTCGACCTTCGACGTCTCCCGGGCGTCGAACCGCACGTTCTCCAGCAGCGCGACCTGGCCGTCGGCCAGCGCGGCGACCGTCTCCTGGGCCGAGGGGCCGGTCACGTCGGCCGCGAGGGAGACGTCCTGGCCGAGCAGCTCGCCGAGGCGGGCGGCCACGGGCGCGAGCGAGTAGGCGGGGTTCGGCTCGCCCTTGGGGCGGCCGAGGTGGGCCGTCACGACGACGCGGGCGCCGGCGTCGACCAGGCGGCGCAGGGTCGGCAGCGCGGCCTTGATGCGGCCGTCGTCCGTGATGGTGGTGCCGTCGAGCGGCACGTTGAAGTCCGAGCGGACGAGGACGCGCTTGCCGCGCAGCTCGCCCAGGGAGTCGATGGTCTTCATGAGGCACACCTGTCCGTCAGGGCCCGGTGCGTGCCGTGCGGCCGTCGGGCGGCCGTGCGTCCCGGGCGGGGGGTGATCTGTTCCGTACATGACGACGTCCGCGTGCGCGGCCGGGGTTCGGCGCGCACGCGGACGTCGTGACTCACGCTCGAGCGATGTCGGGCGCCGGAGTCGTCAGAGCTTCTCGCCGACGTGAACGGTCAGCGCGACGAGCGAGTTGGAGTAGCCCCACTCGTTGTCGTACCAGGAGACGACCTTGACCTGGTTGCCGATCACCTTGGTGAGCTTCGAGTCGAAGATGCTCGTGTGCGGGTTGGTGACGATGTCCGAGGAGACGATCTCGTCCTCGACGTACTCGAGGGTGCCCTTGAGCGGGCCCTCGGCGGCGGCCTTGACCGCGGCGTTGACCTCGTCGACCGTGACCTCGCGCGGCGCCTCGAAGGTGAGGTCCGTGGCCGAGCCGGTGATGACCGGGACGCGGAGGGCGTAGCCGTCCAGCTTGCCCTTCAGCTCCGGGAGCACCAGCGCGACGGCCTTGGCGGCACCCGTCGTGGTGGGCACGATGTTCTGCGCGGCGGCGCGGGCGCGACGGAGGTCCTTGTGCGGGCCGTCCTGCAGGTTCTGGTCACCCGTGTACGCGTGGATCGTGGTCATGAGGCCACGCTCGATGCCGATCGAGTCGTTGAGGGCCTTGGCCAGCGGCGCGAGGCAGTTCGTGGTGCACGACGCGTTCGAGATGATGTGGTGCGCGGCCGGGTCGTACTGGTCGTTGTTCACACCCATGACGAAGGTCGCGTCCTCGTTCTTCGCCGGGGCGGAGATGATGACCTTCTTGGCGCCGGCGTCGATGTGCGCCTTGGCCTTGGTGGCGTCCGTGAAGAAACCGGTGGACTCGATGACGATGTCCGCGCCCAGCTCGCCCCAGGGCAGGTTGGCGGGGTCGCGCTCGGCGAGCGCACGGATCTTGTGGCCGTCGACGATGATGTTGTCGTCGTCGAAGTCGACCGACTTCGGGAAGCGGCCCAGCACCGTGTCGTACTTCAGCAGGTGGGCCAGAGTCTTGTTGTCGGTCAGGTCGTTGACGCCGACGACCTCGATGTCCGCACCCGACTCCACGAGAGCGCGGTAGAAGTTCCGTCCGATCCGACCGAAGCCGTTGATCCCGACGCGGATGGTCACGATTGCCCTCCTCAGGGCGCGCCGGTGGGGGTCCGGCGCACACGGTTGATGCCGACTTCCGCGCGCCACGACGGGCGCGCTGATGATTCACGCCGCGACCCTGGGACTGGGACCCCCGACGTCTTCCTCCGGGCGGTCAGCCTTGGGTCACGTCGTCGTCACCTGACGTCATGAGCCTATACCCGAATCGGCGGTACCGCCGACCCTCGCGGCTGCCGTGAGACGTGTGGTCTGACCATATGGACAGGGCGTGCGCCCTGGGCCCGCGGAGCGGCGGGCACGGTCCGCGCCGCCCCCGCCCCCCGCCCCTCAGAGGTCGAGCAGGTCCGGGCTCAGCCCGGCCTCCGTGTCGGGGATGCCCACCTCGATCGCGCGCTTGTCGGCCGTCGACAGCAGCCGGCGGATCCGGCCCGCCACGGCGTCCTTCGACAGCGGCGGGTCCGCCAGCTGGCCCAGCTCCTCGAGGGAGGCCTGCTTGTGCGCCAGGCGCAGCTCCCCCGCCTGCCGCAGGTGGTCCGGCACCTCCTCGCCGAGGATCTCGAACGCCCGCTGCACGCGGGCGCCCGCCGCCACCGCCGCCCGGGCCGACCGGCGCAGGTTCGCGTCGTCGAAGTTCGCCAGGCGGTTCGCGGTGCCGCGCACCTCGCGCCGCGCGCGTCGTTCCTCCCAGACCTCCCGGGTCCTGACGGCGCCCATCCGGCGCAGGATCTCGCCGATCGCCTCCCCGTCGCGCACCACCACGCGGTCCACGCCGCGCACCTCGCGCGACTTCGCCTGCACGCCGAGCCGGCGGGCGGCGCCGACCAGCGCCAGTGCCGCCTCCGGTCCCGGGCACGTGACCTCCAGCGCCATCGAGCGGCCGGGCTCCGTCAGCGAGCCGTGCGCGAGGAAGGCCCCCCGCCACACGGCCTCCGCCTCGGCGACACCCGCCGACACGACCTCGGGCGCGAGGCCGCGCACCGGGCGCCCGCGCGAGTCCAGCAGCCCGGTCTGACGGGCGAGCGACTCGCCGTCGCGCACCACGCGCACCACGTAGCGGTTGTTCTTCCGCAGGCCGCCGGCCTGCACCACGATGAGGTCGCTGGTGTGCCCGTACAGCTCGGTGATCGACTGCCGCAGCCGCGCCGCGGCCGCCTCGTCGTCCAGCTCCGCCTCGATGACCACGCGGCCCGAGATGATGTGCAGCCCGCCCGAGAACCGCAGCGTCGCCGAGACCTCGGCCTTGCGGCACGACGTCCGGGTCACCTTGATCCGCGTGAGCTCGTCCTTCACCTCTGCCGTGAGCGCCATGGCGTCATCCTGCCACGCGCGGCAAGCACTCTCGGCGCCGGAGGAAGGCGTCAGACGTCGCCGTAGATCCCCTCGAACACGTCGCGGTAGGCAGCGGCCAGACGCAGCGGGTCGTGCCGCGCGCTGCCGTCCCCGCGGCGTACCTGGCGCATGAGCAGCTCCGCCCCCATGATGCGCGCGGCGTCGGCCAGCTCGTCGACGTCCTCCACCGCGGACGGGTCCGCGAGGACCGCGTCCACCCGCAGCCCGGGGGCGTGCCGGTGCAGCGCCTCGAGGTGGCCCGTCGCCGTCAGCCCCTGCGTCTCGCCGAGCTCCGCGGCCAGGTTCAGGGTCACGCAGATGCGCGCGTCCGTCTCGTGCAGCGCCCGGGCGAGCTCGGGGACCAGCAGGTGCACCAGCACCGACGAGTACCAGGACCCCGGTCCCAGCACGATCCAGTCGGCCGACCGCACGGCCTCGACCGCCTCCGGGCACGCCGGGGGGTCCGCGGGGACCAGCCGCAGCTGCTCGATACGGCCCTCCGTCAACGCCACGCGCGACTGCCCGACGACGGTCTCCAGGCGATCGGACCCGGCGACGCCGTCGCGCCGCACGTCCGCCTCGACGACCAGGGGCACCGACGCCATGGGCAGCACCCGCCCCCGCGCACCCAGCAGCTTGCCGACCCAGTCCAGCCCGGTCACCGTGTCGCCCAGCAGCTCCCACAGCGCCACGATCATGAGGTTGCCCATGGCGTGCTTGTCGAGGCTCCCGCCCGACACGAACCGGTGCTGCAGCAGGTCGCTCCAGGTGCGGCCCCACTCCGAGTCGTCGCACAGCGCCGCGAGCGCCATGCGCAGGTCGCCCGGCGGGAGCACGTCCAGCTCGTCGCGGAGCCGGCCCGAGGAGCCGCCGTCGTCCGCCACGGTCACGACCGCGGTGAGCCGGTCGGACATCAGCCGCAGCGCCGAGAGGCTCGCGTACAGCCCGTGCCCGCCGCCCAGCGCGGTGACCGCGGGCGCGCCCATGCTCAGGGCCGGCGTCGTCACTCCTTCCCCAGGTCGCGCGCCGTGAGGGTGACGCGCTGCCCGGCGTCGCGCAGCCGCTGGGCGATCTCGCCCGCGATCGCGACCGACCGGTGCTTGCCCCCGGTGCAGCCGACGGCGATCGTCACGTACCGCTTCTCCTCCGCGAGGTACCCGGCCAGCACGGGCTCGAGCGCGGCGACGTACCGGTCCACGAACTCCCGCGCGCCGGGCCGGGCCAGGACGTACTCGCGCACGGGCGCGTCGCGGCCCGTGAGGTGCCGCAGCTCGGTGATCCAGTAGGGGTTCGCCAGGAAGCGCACGTCCACCACGTGGTCGGCGTCCAGCGGGATGCCGTACTTGAAACCGAAGGCGAGCACGTTCACGCGCAGCGCGTCCGGGGCGCCGTCCGCCACCGCGGCCCGCACCTCGCGGGCGAGGTCGTGCACCGACAGCTCGGACGTGTCGATGACCACGTCCGCGCGCTCCTCGATCGACGCCAGCCGGCGGCGCTCCTCGGCGATGCCGTCCAGGATCCGCCCCTCCCCCTGCAGGGGGTGCGGCCGCCGGACGCTCTCGTACCGGCGCACCAGCGTCTCGTCCCGCGCGTCGAGGAACAGGATGCGGTAGTTCACGCCCGCCTCGCGCAGGTGCAGCAGCGCGCGGGTGAGCTCGGCGAAGTACTCGCGGCCGCGGACGTCGACGACGACGGCGAGCCGCTCCACCGACGAGCCGGCGCGCGTCATGAGGTCGACGAGCGGCACCATCATCAGCGGCGGGAGGTTGTCGACGACGAACCAGTCGAGGTCCTCCAGGACGCCCGCGGCCCGCGACCGCCCGGCGCCCGACATGCCGGTGATGATCAGCACCTCCGGGTCGGACGGCTCCGGTGCGGGGGTCGTCGCCTCGATCTCGGGGATGCCCTGCGGGACGGTGGTGGGCTCCGGCTCGCTCATGCGCCCAGCATGCCAGTGCCCGGACCGTCCTGGGACGACGGCGCGCTGCCCCCGTCGGCGGCGAGCGCCGCGACGACCGCCTCCGCCGTGCGCCGGCCCATGCCCTTGACCTCCGCGATCTCGTCCACGCTCGCCGCCCGCAGCCGCTTCACCGAACCGAACGTGGTCAGCAGCGCCTTGCGCCGGGTGGGGCCGAGCCCCGGGACGTCGTCGAGGACCGACACCGTCATGCCCTTGCTCCGCCGGCGGCGGTGCTGGGTGATGGCGAACCGGTGCGCCTCGTCGCGCACGCGCTGGAGCAGGTAGAGGCCCTCCGACGAGCGCTGCAGGATGACCGGGTAGTCCTCGCCCGGCAGCCAGACCTCCTCGAGGCGCTTCGCGAGGCCGCACAGCGCCACGTCGGTGACGCCGAGCTCGTCCAGCGCCCGCTGCGCCGCCGCGACCTGAGGGGGGCCACCGTCCACGACGACGAGGTTGGGCGGGTACGCGAACCGCTTGCGCTCCCCCGGCTCCTCGGCCGGCACCTCCCCGGACCGCGGCCGCGTGGCTCCCGTCGAGGTCTCGTCCTGGTCCCGGTCCGAGGCGTCGTCGAGCTCGACGTCGCCCGCGGCGAGCCGGTCCGCCAGGTACCGCCGGAACCGGCGCGTGATCACCTCGTGCATCGCCGCGGTGTCGTCGCGCGCCCCGTCGCCCTCGGGGCCGCGCACCGAGAACGTGCGGTACTCGCTCTTGCGCGGCAGGCCGTCCTCGAAGACCACCATCGACGCCGACTGGTACGTGCCCTGGGTGTGGGACACGTCGTAGCACTCGATGCGCAGCGGGGCCGACTCGAGGCCCAGCGCCTCCTGGATCTCGCGCAGCGCCTGGCTGCGGGTCGTGAGGTCGCCGGCACGCCGGGTCCGGTGCAGCGCCAGCGCGTGCTCGGCGTTGGCCCTGACGGTCCCCGCGAGCTCTCGCTTGTCGCCGCGCTGCGGCACCCGCAGCTCCACGCGGGCGCCGCGCAGGCCCGTGAGCCACGCGGTCATCTGGGCCGGGTCGGGCGGCAGCACCGGGACGAGCACCTCGCGCGGGACGGCGTCCCGGGCCTCGCGGCGGGCCGACGCACGCGCCTCGGCGTCGCCCTCGGCCCCGTCCGCCGCCGCACGCGCGTCCTCGACGGCGCCGTAGACCTGCTGGAGGAGGTGCTCCACCAGCTCCTCGTCGGTGACGTCCTCGACCTTCTCCACGACCCAGCCGCGCTGGCCGCGGATGCGCCCGCCGCGCACGTGGAACACCTGGACGGCCGCCTCCAGCTCGTCGCCGGCCAGGGCGAAGACGTCGGCGTCCGTCGCGTCGGGGAGCACCACGGCGTTCTTCTCGGTGGCGCGGCGCAGCGCCTGGATGTCGTCGCGCAGGCGGGCGGCCTGCTCGTACTCCATGGACGCCGCGGCCTCGTTCATCCGCGCGGTGAGGCGGCGCTCGAAGCGCTGCGTGTCGCCGGCCATGAAGTCGCAGAAGTCCTGCGCGAGCTGCTTGTGGTCGTCGACGCTGATCCGCCCGACGCACGGCGCCGAGCACTTGTCGATGTACCCGAGGAGGCAGGGGCGGCCCGTCTGGTGCGCCCGCCGGAAGACGCCGGACGAGCAGGTGCGGATCGGGAACACCCGCAGCAGCAGGTCGAGGGTCTCCCGGATCGCCCAGGCGTGGCCGTAGGGGCCGAAGTACCGCGTGCCCCGGCGCTTGGCACCGCGCATCACCTGGGCCCGCGGCACCTCGTCCGCCATCGTGACCGCGAGGTACGGGTACGACTTGTCGTCCCGGTACTTCACGTTGAAGCGGGGGTCGTACTCCTTGATCCACGAGTACTCGAGGGCGAGCGCCTCGACCTCCGTGCCCACCACCGTCCACTCGACGGACGCGGCCGTCGTGACCATCGTCTGGGTGCGGTGGTGCAGGTGCGCGACGTCCTGGAAGTAGCTCGACAGCCGCGCACGCAGGTTCTTGGCCTTGCCGACGTAGATGACGCGGCCGTGCGGGTCGCGGAACCGGTAGACGCCGGGCGACGTGGGGATCTCCCCCGGCTTCGGGCGGTAGGTCGCAGGGTCGGCCATGCCGTCAGCCTAGGTCAGGCCACCGACGTCTCCCCCTGCCGACCGGCCGCCCGAGGCCGGGGCGCTCCCCTACTTGTTGGTGCCGGCCGTGACCGAGCCCTGGAGCTGTCGCTGGAAGATCACGTAGGCGATCAGCACGGGCACGATGGTCACGACCACGGCCGCGAACATCGCGCCGAAGTCCACCGCGTACCCCGCGGAGGACACGAACGCGGCGAGCCGCTGGGACAGCACGTAGTTGTCCTGCTCCGGGTTCAGCGCGATCGGCAGGATGAACTGGTTCCACAGGCCGAGGAAGTTGAAGATCGCGACCGACGCCATGCCCGGCGTCGCCATCGGGAGCATCACCTGGAAGAAGGTGCGCCAGTTGCCGGCGCCGTCGATCGCGGCGGCCTCCGCGATCTCGTCCGGGAGCCCGCGGAAGAACGAGTACAGGAAGAACACCGTGAACGGCAGCGCGAACGCCACGTACACCACGATCAGCCCGGGCAACGTCCCGAGCAGCCCGGCGTTCTGCATCACGAAGAACAGCGGGACGATCGCGAGGAACACCGGGAACGTGAGCCCGACGAGCATGAGGTAGTAGATCGCCCGCCGGAACGGGAACTCGAACCGGGCGAGCACGTAGGCGCACATCGCACCGAGGAGCATCACGAGGATCAGTGCCGAGCCGACCACGATGATCGTGTTGACGAACGCCCGACCGATCTCGGCGTCCACCCACGCGTGCTCGTAGTTGATGAACGACCAGTTCGACGGGAGCGAGAACGGAGAGGCGAAGATCTCCGAGCTCGTCTTGAACGAACCGATGAACACCCAGATCATCGGCGCGATCACGAGGACGCACCAGATCACCAGGACGGTGTGCGACACCCCGGCGGCGACCTTGTCGCCCCCGTTGCTGCCCGTGGGCTTGATCCGCGGGGCCGGAGCCGCCGCGTCGCGCGCCACCTGCGTGTTGGCGCTCATCGGCGGCCTCCTTCGTCCCGGCCGCCGGTCAGGCGGTTCACGGTGAACACCAGCGCGGCGAACACCAGGGTGACGATGGCCATCGCCACGCCCATGGCGCTGGCGTAGCCGAACTTCCCCTCCGTGAACGCCGTGCGGAACAGCTGCTGGGACATCACGAGCGTCGAGTTGTCCGGGCCGCCCGTCGGGTTGAGCGCCTGCACGTACACGAACAGGTCGAGGGCGATGATCCCGAGGTAGATGTAGGCGGTCTGCACGTTGTCCCGGATGAGCGGGACGGTGATGGACCACGACGTGCGCCAGCGTCCCGCGCCGTCGATCCGCGCCGCCTCGTAGATCTCCGAGGGGACGCTCTTGATGGCAGCGATGAACAGCAGCATGTAGAACCCCACGAAGCCCCACACGACCACGAACATCGTCACGGGCATCGCCGTGCCGACGTTGCCGAGCCAGGCGAACGACTGGAACTTGTCGAGCCCGAGTCCGGTGAGCACCCCGTTGACCAGCCCGTTGCTCGGGTCGAGGATCAGGCGCCACATGATGCCGACCGCGATACCCGGGATGACGTAGGGGAAGAGCGAGACCACACGGTAGAAGCCCGACCCGCGGACGCCCCGCACCTGCCCCATGCCCGATCCGCCCACCGTGATGAGGATGGCGAACGCCAGCGAGATCACGATGGTGATCAGGGGGATGAAGATGCCGAACATGACGCTGTTGCCGACGGCGTTGATGAACCGCGGGTCCTGCACGAGCGTGGTGAAGTTGGAGAGCCCGATGATGTCGAAGTCGGCGGTGAAGCCCGACCAGTTGGTGAGCGCGTAGAACACCGCCTGGATGAACGGCCAGATCACGAAGACGAGGAAGAGCGCCAGCGGGATGCCGAGGCAGACGACGAAGAAGCTGACGCTGTCGAACGACACCCCACCGGCCCGCCCCCTGCGGGGCCCGTTGCCGGGCCCCGCAAGAGTTCCCTCGTCGGTGGGCAGAACCTGCCCGGCGCCAGGGATGGCGCTCATGACACCTCGATCTTGTCGATGGTGTCGTCGTTGGCGATCCGGTCGGTGATCGCCTGCAGCTCCTTGGTCAGGTCGGCCACCGACTTCTTCCCGTCGAGGAAGGAGTTCCAGATCGGCAGCTGCTCCTGGTTCATGCCGTAGGTGTTGACGAAGTTGAACGTGAAGATGTCCGTCCCGGCCGCGCTGAGCATGTCGGTCTGGGACACCAGCGCCGTGGACCCGAACCCGTCGGCGGGCACGATGTCCTTGACGATGGTCGGAGCGAGCTTCGTCTTGGAGAAGTTCGTCGCCGACTCCTTCGAGAGCATGACGCGGAGCAGCTCCTTGCCGCCCGCGACGCTCTTCGCCTGCGACGGCACGATGAACGGCTCGCCGGCCGTCGAGTGGAGGGCCGTGGCAGGCATCGCCGGGCTCGAGGTCACCGAGAAGCTCGGCACGCCCTTCATCTGGAAGTCCGGCGCCGTCTGGTCCTTCATCTCGTTCTCGATCCAGGACCCCGACGGGTAGAGCAGCGCCTCCTCCTTGTTGCTCCACTGCGCCTGGGCGGCCGTGAACTGGGTGCCCGAGCCGCCGGGCTTGAAGTACCCGGCGTCGATGATCTCCTTCATGATCGTGAAGGTCGCCTGGAGCGCGTCCTGCGACCAGCAGTCGGGCTTGAGGTTCTCCAGCGACAGCCGGACCTCGTCGCCGCCCTCCTTGATGGCCGACTCGATGGCGAGCGTCTGGTAGTACGTCGCGGCCTCGGTGCCCCACAGGAAGAGGTACTTGCCGGCCTTCTTCGCCTCCGCGCCGAGGGCCTTGGCCTCCTCCCACGTGGCGGGAGGCGTCCAGCCGTTCTTGTCGAAGAGGCTGCCGGAGTACCAGACCCCGTACACCGTGAGCACGTAGTTGAGGGCGGCGAACTTGTCCCCGTACGTGCCCGGGGCGAGCACGCCCTCGTAGAGGGTGTCGCGGATGGTCGTGCCCTCGACGTTCGGCGCGTCGATGACGTCGGTCAGGTCCTCGAGCTGGTCGAGGATCGTGTTGAAGCCGATCGACTGGGCACCGGAGTTGTCGATGAGGTCCGGCGGGTTGCCGCCGACGAACCGCGGCTGGAGCTCGGTGGCGATCTGCGTGGAGGGCGAGACCTTGACGGTCGAGCCCGCGTGCAGGCCCGCGAGGACCTTCCCCGCAAACTCGACGTAGTCGACGCCGTACCCGCCGTCGAAGATCACGGCGTCGACCGTCGTGTTCTCCGCCATGCCGAACGGGTTCTTCGGGTCGGAATTGCCCGTGGGCGACGCCGACTTCTCGCCCTCGTTGCTGCCGCCGCCGGTGGCGCAGGCTGCCAGGGGCAGGCCGAACGGCACCGCGGCGGCCGTGAACATGACGGCCCGGAGAACGGACCGACGGCTGGGCTCAGGAGTGGTGGTGGTGCTGGTGGTGAAGTTGCTGGTCATCCTCGTAGATGCCCTTCGTGTCAGGGTGCGCCTCGCGGCGCCCCGTCAACCGGTGCCTGCACTGCCCCGCGCGGGGCGCTTGCGCCGACCTCCTCGTCTCGCGCTCTGTGGGCGTGTGCGGAGGCCCGCAACGCTCACGGAAATATCTCTCCTCCATTGGAGCGATGGAGTGGAAAATATTCACGCGACGGCGCCACGTCAACAGGCAACACGGACCTGTGACCGTACTGGTATAGATCACCCGCTCCAGGGCACCGGCGCGATCAGCCCGCGGGCGCGGAGAGACGCACCGGAGCCGGTTCGATGAGCACCGAGAAGTTCACCGAGCGAGAGATGAAGCACAGGGCGTGGGCACGGTGATGGAGGGCGCTCACCGCCTCGTCCGTGGCCTGGGGTCCGGCGTCGACGGTGACGCGCGGACGCAGGGTGACGTCGGTGAACTGGCCCTCGCCGCGGGACTCCACGCGCATCGTGCCCGTGGTGTCGTCCACGTACTCGCGCACGACGAGTCCCGACTCCGCCGCGAGGTGCAGGAACCACAGCATGTGGCACTGCGCCAGGCTCGCGACGAAGAGCTCCTCCGGGTTGTACCGGGAGGGGTCGCCGCGGAACGCGGGGTCGGCGCTGCCCGCCAGCGCGGGCTTGCCGGCCAGCACGACCTGATGGTCGCGCGAGTAGGCGGTGTACGACGTCGTGCCCGCCCCGCCCCCGCCCGGGTCGGGCCAGGACACGGTGACGGCGTAGTTGTGGTGCGCACCCATGGCCCACACGCTAGGGCGTCACGCCGCGCTGCGCCCTCCGGACCGCTTCGTCGTGCCCTTGCCCTTCCCGGGCTCCTTCGCCTTCGCGGCGCCCTTGCCCTTGGCCGTGCCCGCACCCTTCGCGGAGCTGCGGGTCCGGGGTGCCGAGGACGCCGAGGTGGCGGCGGCGCTGCGCGTCGACGTCCGGCCGGCCACGGGCACGGCCGGGTGCTCGTCGAGGATGCGCGCGAGGAACGTGCCGGTGTGGCTCGCCTCGACCCGGGCCACCTCCTCCGGGGTGCCCTCCGCGACGACCGTGCCGCCGCCGGAGCCGCCCTCGGGGCCCATGTCGACGATCCAGTCGGCACTCTTGATGACGTCGAGGTTGTGCTCGATCACCAGGACGGTGTTGCCCTTCTCGACCAGCGACTGCAGCACGCCCAGCAGCTTGCGGATGTCCTCGAAGTGCAGGCCCGTCGTCGGCTCGTCCAGCACGTAGATGGTGCGGCCCGTGGACCGCTTCTGCAGCTCGCTCGCGAGCTTGACGCGCTGCGCCTCGCCACCGGACAGGGTCGGGGCGGGCTGCCCGAGCCGCACGTAGCCGAGGCCGACCTCCACCAGCGTGGTGAGGTAGCGCGAGATCGCCGGGAACGCGGCGAAGAACTCCGCGGCCTCCTCGATCGGCATGTCCAGGACGTCCGCGACGGTCTTGCCCTTGAAGTGCACCTCGAGGGTCTCGCGGTTGTACCGCGCCCCGTGGCAGACCTCGCACGGCACGTAGACGTCCGGCAGGAAGTTCATCTCGATCTTCAGCGTGCCGTCGCCGTTGCACGCCTCGCAGCGCCCGCCCTTGACGTTGAACGAGAAGCGGCCCGGCCCGTACCCGCGGACCTTCGCCTCCTCCGTCTCCGCGAAGATCTTGCGGATCCGGTCCCACACCCCCGTGTAGGTGGCCGGGTTGGACCGCGGCGTGCGCCCGATCGGCCCCTGGTCGACGTGCACCACCTTGTCGAGCTGGTCCACGCCGGTGACCCGGGTGTGCCGGCCGGCCACCTGGCGCGCCCCGTTGAGCTCGTTCGCGAGCACGGTGTGCAGGATCGAGTTCACGAGGGTGGACTTCCCCGAGCCGGAGACGCCCGTCACCGCGGTGAGCACGCCCAGCGGGAACGACACGTCGATGCCGCGCAGGTTGTTCTCGCGCGCGCCGACGACCGTCACCTTGCGGCGGGGGTCCGTCGCACGACGCTCCGCCGGCAGCGCGATCGAGCGCCGACCGGACAGGTAGGCGCCCGTCATCGAGCCCTCGGCCTCGAGCAGCCCGGCGTAGTCCCCGGAGTGCACGACGCGCCCGCCGTGCTCGCCGGCGCCGGGGCCGACGTCGACGATCCAGTCCGCGGCCCGGATCGTGTCCTCGTCGTGCTCGACGACGATCAGCGTGTTCCCGAGGTCGCGCAGGCGCGTGAGGGTCTCGATCAGACGGCGGTTGTCCCGCTGGTGCAGGCCGATGGACGGCTCGTCGAGCACGTACAGCACGCCGACGAGACCGGAGCCGATCTGCGTGGCCAGCCGGATGCGCTGCGCCTCGCCGCCCGACAGGGTGCCGGCCGGGCGCTCGAGGGACAGGTAGTGCAGGCCGACGTCGACGAGGAAGCCGAGCCGGGCGTGGATCTCCTTGAGGACCTCGGTCGCGATCGCGCGCTCGCGCTGCCCCAGCTCCAGGCCGTCGAGGAACCGCTTGGCCTCGTCGATCGGCAGCCGGCAGACGTCCCAGATCGACTTACCGCCGACGGTGACGGCGAGGACCTCGGGCTTGAGCCGCGCGCCCGAGCACACCGGGCACGGGACCTCGCGCATGTAGGCCTCGTACTTCTCCTTGGACCAGTCGGACTCGGTCTCCCGGTGCCGCCGCTCCAGGAAGGTCACCGCGCCCTCGAAGCCCGTGGAGTACTGCCGCTCGCGGCCCCACCGGTTCTTGTAGCGCACGTGCACCTGGTGGTTGCGCCCGAAGAGGATCGCGTCGCGGGCACGCTGCGGCAGCGCACGCCACGGCACGTCCATCGAGAAGCTCATCTCCTCGGCCAGCGCCGTCAGGACACGCTCGAAGTACTCCGACGACGTCAGCGCCCAGGGCACGACGGCGCCCTCGCGCAGCGTCCTCTCCTCGTCGGGCACGACGAGGTCGGGGTCGACCTCGAGCCGGAAGCCGATGCCGGTGCACTCCGGGCACGCGCCGTACGGGGCGTTGAACGAGAAGGTGCGGGGCTCGATCTCGTCCAGCGCCAGCGGGTGGTCGTTGGGGCACGCCCGCTTCTCGGAGAACTTGCGGACGCGGTCGAGGTCGTCGATGTCGGCGTCGACGAGCTCCACCATGACGAGCCCGCCGGCGAGGCGCAGGGCCGTCTCCACCGAGTCCGTCAGCCGCCGCTGCACCCCGTCGCGGGAGACGAGGCGGTCGACCACGACCTCGATGTCGTGCTTGAGCTTCTTCTCCAGCGCCGGCGGGCTCGTCAGCTGCACCACCTCGCCGTCGACCCGCGCGCGGGCGAAGCCCTGCGTCTGCAGCTCGGCGAACAGGTCGGCGTACTCGCCCTTGCGCCCACGGACGACCGGGGCCAGGACCTGGTAGCGGGTGCCCTCGGGCAGCTCCAGCAGCTTGTCGACGATCTGCTGCGGCGTCTGCGAGCGCACCGGCTCGCCGCACACGGGGCAGTGCTGCGTACCCGCGCGCGCGAACAGCAGGCGGAGGTAGTCGTAGACCTCCGTGATCGTGCCGACCGTGGACCGCGGGTTGCGGTTGGTCGACTTCTGGTCGATCGACACCGCGGGCGACAGGCCCTCGATGAAGTCGACGTCGGGCTTGTCCATCTGCCCGAGGAACTGGCGCGCGTAGGCGGAGAGGGACTCCACGTAGCGGCGCTGCCCCTCGGCGAAGATCGTGTCGAACGCCAGGGAGGACTTGCCGGAGCCCGACAGACCGGTGAAGACGATGAGCTCGTCACGCGGGAGGTCGAGCTCGACGTTGCGCAGATTGTGCTCGCGGGCGCCGGAGATGACGAGGCGGTTGCTCACCCGGGCATCCTACGTCGGCGCGCCGACATTCGTACAGGCGTTCTATGCGAACGGGGGCGTCGATCCGGTCACACCGCGACACCGGGCCGGGCCCCTGGACGCGGGCCGCTCCCCCGACCGGCGGGTGCTTGGATACGGCCATGCCCGTCTTCGCCGTCACCTACGTCTACGTCACCGACCCAGACCGCCTCGCCGAGGTCCGGCCCGAGCACCGGGAGTTCCTGCGCGGCCTGCACGAGACCGGCGCGCTGCACGTGTCCGGCCCGCTGCCCGCCACCCCCGACGGCGAGCCCGGGGGCGCCCTCCTCGTCGTCGAGGCCGACGACGCCACGGCCGCCCTCGAGCTGCTCGGGGCCGACCCGATGCGTCGCGAGGGCCTGGTCGCCCACCGTGCGGCACGAGAGTTCGTGCCGGTGATCGGCGGCTTCGCCGCCTGACCCGACGACGAGGGCCCCGGACGACGTGTCGTCCGGGGCCCTCGTCGTGTGCGCGGCCACCGTCAGCGGCCGGGCGCCTCCGGACCGGACGGGGTCGTCTCGGCCGTGCCCTCCGGAGCGGTGCCTCCACCCGCCACGTCGGTCGCCGTCGCGCCCTCCGGCGCGCCCGTCGTGGCCTCTGCCGCCACCACGGCGGTGCGGTGCGTCTTCGCGAGGCTCGCGACGGTCGCGATCGCGATCGACCCGAGGATGATCACGAGCGACAGCCAGATCGGGATCTCCGGCGCCCACTCGACCGGCTCGCCGCCGTTGAGGAACGGCAGCGTGTTGGTGTGCAGCGCCTCGAGGATGAGCTTGACGCCGATGAACCCGAGGATGACCGCGAGCGCGATCGGCAGGTACACCAGCCGCTCCAGGAGACCGCCCAGCAGGAAGTACAGCTGCCGCAGGCCCATGAGCGCGAAGATGTTCGCGGTGAAGACGATGAACGGGTCCTTCGTCAGGCCGAAGATCGCCGGGATCGAGTCGAGCGCGAACAGCAGGTCCGTCGAGCCGATCGCGACGAAGACCACGAGCATCGGCGTGAAGAGCTTCTTGCCGTCGACGACGGTGCGCACCTTCGCCCCGTCGTACTTCTCGCTCAGCGGCAGCACGCGCCGCAGCATGCGGATCGCGACGTTCTCCTTGTACTCGTCCTCGTCGTCACCCGCGACCAGCTTGATCGCGGTGTAGATGAGGAACGCCCCGAACAGGTAGAACACCCACACGAACTGCTCGAGGATGGCCGCGCCCGCCAGGATGAACGCCCCCCGCAGCACGAGCGCGATGATGATGCCGACCATGAGCACCATCTGCTGGTGCTGCTTGGGCACGGCGAAACGGGACATGATGATGACGAAGACGAACAGGTTGTCGACGCTCAGCGAGTACTCGGTGAGCCAGCCGGCGTAGAACTCGCCCGCCGGCGCCGCGCCCCCGACCGCGAGCATGACCAGCCCGAACACCAGCGCCAGGCCCACGTAGAAGGCGACCCACAGGCCGCTCTCCTTCATCGACGGGACGTGGGGTCGGCGGCCCACGATCGCGAGGTCGACGGCCAGCAGCAGGATCAGTGCTGCGAGCGACGCCGCCTCGAACCAGAACGGCAGCTCGTGGGTCATGCATCTCCTTCAGGGGTGGAAGCGGGCTCGGCGGCCGCTCGGACCTGCCTGTCCCGCCGGTCGCGCGCGAGGGAGGCGATCGTCGTGACGGCGAGCACCACCACGATGAAGCCGAGGGAGACCGTGGTCGGGATCTCGGGGATCGCCTCCACGTGCTGCCCGCCGTTGACGAACGGCACCTCGTTGGTGTGCAGGGCATGGATCACCAGCTTGACGCCGATGAAGCCGAGGATCGCCGCCAGGCCGTAGTTGAGGTAGACGAGCCGGTCGAGCAGGCCGTCGACGAGGAAGTAGAGCTGTCGCAGGCCGAGCAGCGAGAAGGCGTTGGCCGCGAAGACGAGGTACGTCTCCTGCGTGAGGCCGAAGATCGCGGGGATGGAGTCCACGGCGAACAGCAGGTCGGCACTGCCGATCGCGACCATGACGATGAGCATCGGCGTGATGAACCGCTTGCCGTCGATCTTCGCGATCATCTTGTCGCCGACGTAGGTCTCCGTCGTCGGGAACAGTCGCCGCGTCAGGCGCAGGACGCCGTTCTCGTTCCACTCCTCGTCGTGCCCCGTGCCCGAGCGGGCCTGGACGATCGCGGTCCAGATGAGGAACGCGCCGAAGACGTAGAAGACCCAGGCGAAGTTCGCGATGATCGCGGCACCCGCGGCGATGAAGATCGTGCGCAGCACCAGGGCGATCGTGATGCCGATGAGCAGCACGCGCTGCTGGTACTCCCGGGGCACCCGGAAGCTCGTCATGATGAGGACGAAGACGAACAGGTTGTCGACGCTGAGCGACTTCTCCGTGATGTAGCCGGCGAAGTACTCCCCGCCGTACTCGCCGCCCCACACGATCCAGACGACGACGCCGAACACCAGGGCGACCGCGACGTAGGCGAGGGACCACGTGGCGGACTCGCGGAGCGTCGGGGCGTGCGGGGTGCGCACGTGGCCGACGTAGTCGACGGCGAGCATCGCCAGGATGACGACGACGGTGACGATCCAGACCCACAAGGGCACGTTCATGGACAAACCTCCGGTACGTAGCACTGAGCACCGGAGGTCTTCCCCACCCGGACGGGCTGCGCGCCGTGCGTCCGGGCCGAAGAGGCCGGACCGGCGTCGGTGCCGGACGTGATGACGACCTCATCGTGGGCGGGGTACTCCCCTCCAACCCGCATACCCTACATGACACCCCGGGCGACGAATCCGCGCACGTCAGGGGGCGAATCCGACGCGACGACGCAGGTCCGAGGCCCTCCGGCGCCGCCCCGACGTGACGACCTCGCCTCAGGCCGTGGCCGCCTGCATCTGCCGGAGCTCCTTCTTCAGGCCGCCGATCTCATCGCGCAGCCGGGCGGCGACCTCGAACTGCAGCTCCGCCGCGGCGGCGTGCATCTGGTCGCTCAGCTCCTGGATCAGCTCCGCGAGCTCGCCCGCGGCCGCGCCGGCGAGGCGGTTGCCCGTCGTCGCGCCCTCCTTCGGCGACCCCGGGACGGGCGCGCGGCCCCGCCCCTGGCCCGAGGCGGGCGCCTTCCGGTACCCGCCGGAGAGCAGCTCCTGGGTGTCGATGTCCTCGCGGGCCAGCATGTCGGTGACGTCGGCGATCTTCTTGCGCAGCGGCTGCGGGTCGATGCCGCGCTCGGTGTTGTACGCGACCTGCTTGGCGCGGCGGCGGTCGGTCTCGTCCAGCGCGTACCGCATGGCGGGCGTGATCTTGTCCGCGTACATGTGCACCTGGCCGGTGACGTTCCGGGCCGCGCGGCCGATCGTCTGGATGAGCGACCGCTCCGACCGCAGGAAGCCCTCCTTGTCCGCGTCGAGGATCGCGACGAGCGACACCTCGGGCAGGTCGAGGCCCTCGCGCAGCAGGTTGATGCCCACCAGCACGTCGTACTCCCCCAGCCGCAGCTCGCGGAGCAGCTCGACGCGCCGCAGCGTGTCCACCTCCGAGTGCAGGTAGCGCACCCGCACGTCCTTCTCGAGGAAGTAGTCCGTGAGGTCCTCGGCCATCTTCTTGGTGAGGGTGGTGACGAGCACGCGCTCGTCCTTGTCGACGCGCTCGCGGATCTCGTGCAGCAGGTCGTCGATCTGGCCCGTGGTCGGCTTGACGATGACCTCGGGGTCGACCAGCCCGGTCGGGCGGATGACCTGCTCGACGACGCCGTCCGACATCGACAGCTCGTAGTCACCGGGCGTCGCGGACAGGTAGACCGTCTGGCCGATCCGCTCGACGAACTCCTCCCAGCGCAGCGGCCGGTTGTCCATCGCGCTCGGCAGGCGGAACCCGTGCTCGACGAGCGACCGCTTGCGGGACATGTCGCCCTCGAACATGGCGCCGATCTGCGGCACCGTCTGGTGCGACTCGTCGATGACGAGCAGGAAGTCCTCGGGGAAGTAGTCGAGCAGCGTGTTCGGCGGCGACCCCTGCTCGCGACCGTCGATGTGCCGCGAGTAGTTCTCGATGCCGCTGCAGGTGCCGATCTGGCGCATCATCTCGATGTCGTACGTGGTGCGCATGCGCAGGCGCTGCGCCTCCAGCAGCTTGTTCTGCCGCTCGAGCTCGGCGAGGCGGTCGGCGAGCTCGGTCTCGATCCCCCCGATCGCGCGCTCCATGCGCTCCGGCCCCGCGACGTAGTGCGTGGCCGGGAAGAGGTACACGCTCTGCTCCGACCGGATCACCTCGCCCGTCAGCGGGTGGAGCGTCTGGATCGACTCGATCTCGTCGCCGAACATCTCGATGCGCACGGCGAGCTCCTCGTACACCGGGATGATCTCGACCGTGTCGCCCCGGACCCGGAAGGTGCCGCGCGTGAAGGCCGTGTCGTTGCGCGTGTACTGCATCTGCACGAAGCGCCGCAGCATGTCGTCGCGGTCGACGAGGTCGCCGACGTCGAGCCGCACCATCCGGTCGACGTACTCCTGCGGTGTGCCGAGGCCGTAGATGCAGGACACGGACGCGACCACGACGACGTCGCGACGGGTCAGCAGCGACGACGTCGCGGAGTGCCGGAGGCGCTCGACCTCGTCGTTGATCGAGGAGTCCTTCTCGATGTAGGTGTCCGTCTGCGCGATGTACGCCTCGGGCTGGTAGTAGTCGTAGTACGAGACGAAGTACTCGACGGCGTTGTTCGGCAGCAGCTCCCGGAACTCCGTGGCGAGCTGCGCGGCGAGGGTCTTGTTCGGCGCCATCACGAGGGTGGGCCGCTGCAGCTTCTCGATGAGCCATGCCGTCGTCGCACTCTTGCCGGTACCGGTGGCACCGAGCAGCACGACGTCCTTCTCCCCCGCCTGCACGCGCGCGGTCAGGTCCGCGATCGCCGTGGGCTGGTCACCGGACGGCTGGTATTCGGACACCACCTCGAAAGGGGCCACCGCACGCTGCAGGTCGGTCACGGGTCGCATGCCACCACCGTACGGCGACCCTCCGACAGGAGGCCTGCTCGGACTCCTCCGCTCCGGACGGGCGGGTGAAATATCCGACATCGGTTTTGTCAGGTCTCCACGCAAACCCTAGGGTGGCGGCGAGCCCGCGCCCGGGCGGACCCCCTTTCGGCCCGGGCGCGGGACCGACCGTCCGGCCCTGGCCCGAAGACCGTGCGACGGGCCGCCCTCACCCTGGAGACCCATGCGCGCCACCGCCCCTCGCCCTGCCCGTTCCCGGCTCCTGCTCCGCCCGCTCGCGCTGGGCCTGGGGGCGGCCGTCGTCGCCGCCGGGACGGTCGCGGGGGGTGCGGCAGCACTCCCCGCGACGGTCACCACGGGCGGGTCGGGCAACCCTGTCTGCTCGCTCGGGCTCCTCCCCGGGCCCCAGGGCGGCCTCACCTCCACCGACTCGGGCGTCGCGGTGTACGTCGGCGGCGACTACGTGGCCCACCAGGCCGCGGCGGAGAGCGAGGGCCGGCTGGTCGTGGCGGGCAGCACGACGGTCGACGCCGGCCTGCTGAACCTCGGCCGCGTCGGCGTCGGCTCGGGCGTCGTGCCCACCCCGGGCGACGTCCTCGTCTCGGTGGGCGACGTCACCGTGGCCCCGGGCTCGCGGTTGGACGTCAACCACGGCGTGCCCGGCGGCGGTGACCTGCGCACCGGCGGGGCCACCAGCGGCGAGATCGAGCTCAACGGCGGGGCGAGCGTGGAGCGCTCCCCCGACGCCGCCGCGATCGCCGCGCGCGCGGGGGCGGACCTCGACGCGGTCTCGGCCGCACTCACCGACCTCGCGCCCACCGGGCGTCTCGACACCTCCGGGGCGTACCCGACGCTCGTCGGGGACGACGTCTCCGACCCGCAGGTCTTCTCGATCACGACCGCCGAGGCCGCGGGCCTCGACACGCTCGTGCTCACCCACGTGGGCGACGCCGGCGTGGTCGTGAACGTGCGCGGCGTCGACGCGCGCCTCGGCACGGTCCACGCGGCCGCCGGGACCGTCGGCGACCGGATCGACGACGGCGCGGCGCTCGGCGCCTGGGCGCCGCGGATCGTGTGGAACTTCGGTCAGGCCGCGACGCTCGAGCTCGCCGGGGGCAGCCAGCTCGTCGGCTCGATCCTCGCGCCGCGCGCCGACGTCCGTCAGGGCGCCCACACCAACGGGCGCCTGTGGGTGGGCGGCGACCTCGACCTCGGGACGGGAGGGAGCGGGCTCGAGCACCACAACTACCCGTGGGCCGGCGAGTGCGACACGGTCCCGGGCGAGGGCACCACCACCCCTCCCGGGGAGACGACCCCCGACGAGGGCGAGGAGGAGGGCGCCACCCCGACGCCGACCCCGACGGAGCCGGCGCCCGGCCCCACCCCGTCGGCGGAGGCCACCTCTCCCGCCCCGACGCCGTCGGCCGGCACGCCGTCCGGCACGATCGTGGACGGGGGCGGCGACGCCGGCACCCCCGACGCCGACGTCGCGGCGGACGTCCTGGCGAGCACGGACGCCCCGGCCCCGGTCGCCGGACGACCGGACGAGGTGGCGGAGCTGCCCCGGACCGGCGCGGCGGTCGTCATGACGGCGGCGCTCGGCGCGACGCTCCTCGGGGCGGGCGCGCTGCTCGTGGCCCTGCGACGCCGCCGGGCGGGGGCCGACGCCGGGGCCTGAGCCGGCGCCCGGCGGCAGGCCCGGAGCGACCGTGTCGGCGCTCCGGGCGCCGTCGCGCGTCAGGCCTCGGCCGCGGCGGCGGACTCCTCGTCGACCTCGGCGCACAGCCGCTGCCACAGCGCGTCGACCTGCTCGCGCAGCCGGTCCTCGGTGCCCGCCCCGTCGAGCGTGACGTCGGCGACCGCGGTCCGCTCCTCGTCCGTCGCCTGGGCCGCGACCCGGGCGCGCGCCGCCGCCTCGTCGAGCCCGCGCCCCTCGACGAGGCGGCGGACCCGCTGCTCGGCCGGGGCGTGCACCACGACGAGCAGGTGGAAGTGGTCCGCCTGCCCCGTCTCGACCAGGAGCGGGATGTCGTGCACGACGACCGCCCGGTCGTCGGCCGCACCGGCCAGCGCCTCCCGCTCGGCGGCGATCCGCCGGATCTCGGGGTGCAGGATGCCCTCGAGGCGTTCCCGGGCCGCCGCGTCGTCGAACACGAGCCGACCGAGCGCCGGCCGGTCCAGCGAGCCGTCGTCGGCGAGCACCCCGTCCCCGAAGGCCGCCACCACCTCCTCCAGCCCGACCGTGCCGGGGGCCACCACCTCGCGCGCGAGGACGTCGTGGTCGATCACGACGGCGCCCAGCTCGGCGAGGCGGCGAGCGACGACGGACTTGCCTGCGGCGATGCCGCCCGTGAGGCCGATGCGAAGCATGGGGACCATCCTGCCCCCGGCGTAGGCTTCCCGCCATGAGCGCCCACGGCACCAGGCGGCGGCGCGAGGGGGAGGTGGCATGGCGGGCGGCGGCATGATGCGCTCGTACCTGAAGGACTCGTCGGTCAAGGACCGGCGGCTGACAGGCTCGACCCTCCGGCGGATCCTCGCCTTCTCCCGGCCGTACCGGGCCCAGCTCAGCGGCTTCGTCGCGCTCCTGGTGCTCAGCGCCGGGGCCGGCGCCGTGACCCCGCTGCTGTTCCGGCGCCTCATCGACGACGGCATCGCGCACGGCGACCGCGCTCTGGTCGTCTCGATGGCGGCGGCGGCCGTCGCCATCGCGCTGGCGGCCGCGGCGCTGGCCGTGGCCGAGCGGTGGCTCTCGTCGCGGGTCGGCGAGGGACTCATCCTCGACCTGCGCACCGCCGTCTTCGACCACGTGCAGCGGATGCCGCTCGCGTTCTTCGCGCGGGCGCGCACCGGCGCCCTCGTGCAGCGCCTCAACGGCGACGTCCTCGGCGCGCAGCAGGCGTTCACCTCCACCCTGCAGACCGTGGTGTCCAACGGCCTGACGATCGCGTTCACCCTCGCCGCCATGTTCGCCATGTCCTGGCGGCTCACCCTGGTGTCCCTCGTCCTGCTGCCCGCGTTCGTGCTCCCCGCGCGCTGGTTCGGCCGCCGGCTCGCCACGCTCGCGCGCACCGGCTACGACCTCAACGCGGACGCGGGCCAGATGATGAACGAGCGCTTCAACGTCGCGGGCGCGCACCTCGTCAAGGTCTTCGGCGACCCCGACCTCGAGAGCGAGCGCTACGCGGCCCAGGTGGGCCACCTGCGCGACCTCGGCGTACGCACGGCGCTGCTCGGCACCTGGTTCCGCGTGGGCCTCACGACGCTGGCCTCCGTCGCCATCGCCCTGGTCTACGGGCTGGGCGGGCTGCAGGCGATCGCCGGCGAGCTCACCGTGGGCACCGTCGTGGCACTCACCGCCTATCTCGGGCGCCTGTACGGCCCGCTCTCCGCGATGTCGAACGTCCAGGTGGACGTCATGACCGCCCTGGTGAGCTTCGAGCGGGTGCTCGAGGTGCTCGACCTCGAGCCCGCCATCGCCGAGAAGCCGGGCGCCGTCGACCTCCGCGAGGCCGTGGCGCGCCGCGGCGCCTCCGTCGAGCTGGACCGGGTCACCTTCCGCTACCCGACCGCCGACGAGGTCTCGCTCGCCTCGCTCGAGTCCGTCGCGACGCTGAGCTCGGACCCCACCGGCGACACCCTGCACGACGTCTCCTTCACCGTGCCCGCGGGCGCCATGGTCGCGCTCGTCGGGCCGTCGGGTGCCGGCAAGACCACCATCTCCCAGCTCGTGTCGCGCATGTACGACCCGACCTCGGGGGCGGTGCGGATCGCCGGGACGGACCTGCGCGACGTCACGGCCGCCTCGCTGCGCGGCACCGTCGGCGTGGTGTCCCAGGAGGCGCACCTCTTCCACGACACCGTCGCGGCCAACCTGCGCTTCGCCCGCCCCGACGCCTCCGACGAGGACCTCGAGCGAGCCCTGCGGCAGGCGCGCATCTGGGACCTCGTCGCCCGGCTGCCGGAGGGGGTCGACACGGTCGTGGGCGACCGCGGCTACCGCCTCTCCGGCGGGGAGCGCCAGCGCCTCGCCATCGCCCGGCTCCTGCTCAGGGCGCCTGACGTCGTCGTGCTCGACGAGGCCACGGCGCACCTCGACTCCGAGTCCGAGGCCGCCGTGCAGGCGGCCCTCGACCAGGCTCTGGCCGACCGGACCTCCCTGGTCATCGCCCACCGGCTCTCGACCGTCCGCGCCGCGGACGCCATCGTCGTGCTGGCCGAGGGCCGCGTCGTCGAGGTCGGCACCCACCCCGAGCTCCTGGCCGCCGGCGGCCTGTACGCCGAGCTCTACGCCACCCAGTTCGCCGACGCCGAACCGTCCCCGACCGACTAGGCAGGCGCGGAGCCCGGGCCGCGCGCGGACCGGCGGCCCCTGCGCCGTCGGGCGCAGCGGAGCCCCACGCCTCATCCCGCGACCGGTCGTCCGCGACCGGCGCCACCGCACTCCCCCGCACGCACGACGGCGGCCCGCCACCCCGAGGGGTGACGGGCCGCCGTGGGCGTCCGGTGGGTCGTTGCCGACCCGGCCGGATCAGTTGCCGGTGAGCTTCTCGCGAAGCGCGGCGAGCGCCTCGTCCGAGGCGAGCGTGCCCGCGGCCTCCTGCGCCGGCGGGGCCGACGAGTAGGAGGACGACGAGGAGCTGCTGCTCGACGAGCTGCTGCCGGGGACCGCGTCGTTCACGGCCGCGTCCGCGTCGGCCGTGATGGCCGCACGGACCTGCTCGCGGTGCGACTCCCAGCGGGCGTGCGCCTTGGCGTACTCCGCCTCCCAGGCCTCGCGCTGCGTCTCGAAGCCCTCGAGCCACTCGTTGGTCTCCGGGTCGAAGCCCTCGGGGTACTTGTACTCGCCGTTCTCGTCGTACTCGGCAGCCATGCCGTAGAGCGCGGGGTCGAAGTCCTCGGACTCCGGGTCCATGCCCTCGTTGGCCTGCTTGAGCGAGAGCGAGATGCGGCGACGCTCGAGGTCGATGTCGATGACCTTGACGAACACCTCGGCACCCACGCTGACGACCTGCTCGGGCAGCTCGACGTGGCGCACGGCCAGCTCCGAGATGTGCACGAGACCCTCGATGCCGTCCTCCACGCGGACGAATGCACCGAACGGCACCAGCTTGGTGACCTTGCCGGGCACGACCTGGCCGATGGCGTGCGTGCGGGCGAAGGTCTGCCACGGGTCCTCCTGCGTCGCCTTCAGCGACAGGGAGACACGCTCGCGGTCGAAGTCGACGTCGAGAACCTCGACGGTGACCTCCTGGCCCACCTCGACGACCTCGGACGGGTGGTCGATGTGCTTCCAGGACAGCTCCGAGACGTGCACCAGACCGTCGACGCCGCCGAGGTCCACGAACGCACCGAAGTTGACGATCGAGGAGACGACACCGGGGCGCACCTGGCCCTTCTGCAGGGTCTGCAGGAAGGTGGAGCGAACCTCGGACTGCGTCTGCTCGAGCCAGGCACGGCGCGACAGGACCACGTTGTTGCGGTTCTTGTCGAGCTCGATGATCTTGGCCTCGATCTCCTTGCCGACGTACGGCGCGAGGTCGCGGACACGACGCATCTCCACGAGGGAGGCGGGGAGGAAGCCACGGAGACCGATGTCGAGGATGAGGCCACCCTTGACGACCTCGATGACGGTGCCGGTGACGACGCCGTCCTCCTCCTTGATCTTCTCGATCGTGCCCCAGGCGCGCTCGTACTGGGCGCGCTTCTTGGACAGGATCAGGCGACCCTCCTTGTCCTCCTTCTGGAGGACGAGAGCCTCGACGGCGTCGCCCACGGCGACAACCTCGCCCGGGTCGACGTCGTGCTTGATGGAGAGCTCCCGGGACGGGATCACGCCCTCCGTCTTGTAACCGATGTCGAGGAGGACCTCGTCGCGGTCGACCTTGACGATCGTGCCTTCCACGATGTCACCATCGTTGAAGTACTTGATGGTGGCGTCGACGGCGGCAAGGAAGTCTTCCTCGGTGCCGATGTCGTTGACGGCAACCTGGGGGGCGGACTTCGTGGTGGAGATGGTCATTGAGTAGATGCTCCGATGCGGA
Organism: Isoptericola sp. NPDC057559; assembly: GCF_042801555.1. Classification (NCBI taxonomy): domain Bacteria; kingdom Bacillati; phylum Actinomycetota; class Actinomycetes; order Micrococcales; family Promicromonosporaceae; genus Isoptericola; species Isoptericola sp. NPDC057559. Next base: position 185,185 of record NZ_JBHVFQ010000004.1, on the reverse strand, counting down.
CAGGACGTAGTGCGGACAGGGTCTGTGGTACGTGCACCGGGAGGCGACGCGACAAGCGATCCGCACGTCTGCGATCCGAAGGTCAAGACGTCCTCGGGCGCACTGCACCGCCGAACATCTTATCGACGGCGCTGCGATGGGTCAACGCGCCGGCCGCGCCGCCGACGTGACCGCCGACCGCCCGTCCGGAGCCCGTGCCACGATGACCGGGTGAGCCGCCATCCTCCCGCGCCGCGCCCGATCTCGCACGCGGGTTATCAGGACGTCCCGGACGACGCCGGCAACGCGGCCTCGCGCGGATGGTGGGACGAGAACGCCGCCGAGTACCTCGCCGAGCACGGCGACTTCCTGGGCGACGCGGGCTTCCGCTGGGGCCCCGAGGGGCTGACCGAGGCCGAGGCGGGGCTGCTCGGCGACGTGTCGGGCGCCCGCGTCGTCGAGGTGGGCGCCGGCGCCGCGCACTGCGCCCGGTGGCTCGCGACCCGGGGGGCCCGCGTGGTCGCCACCGACGTGTCGGCCCGGATGCTCGCCGGCGCCGCGCACCTCAACGACGCCACCGGCCTGGCCGTCCCGCTCGTCCAGGCCGACGCCCGCCGTCTGCCGTTCGCCGCCGGCAGCGCGGACGTGGTCTTCACGTCCTACGGGGCGATCCCCTTCGTGGCCGACGCCCGCCGGGTCCACGCCGAGGCGGCGCGCGTGCTCCGCCCCGGCGGCCGGTGGGTGTTCTCCGTGACCCACCCCGTGCGCTGGGCGTTCCCCGACGACCCCACGACCCGCGGACTCACCGCGGACCGGTCGTACTTCGACCGGCGCCCCTACGTGGAGGCCGACGACCGCGGCGAGGTCCGGTACGCGGAGTACCACCGCACCGTCGGCGACCACGTGCGCGACGTCGCCGCCGCCGGGCTGCGGCTCCGCGACGTCGTCGAGCCCGAGTGGCCGGCGTGGAACACCGCGACCTGGGGCGGCTGGAGCCCCGAGCGCGGCGCCGTCCTGCCGGGCACCGCGGTGTTCGTCACCACCAAGGACTGACCGGCCCCGTCGGGCGGCCGTGGCGGTCAGTGACCGGCGTCGTGCCAGGTGGGCCCGGCGCCGACCGACACGTCCAGCGGGACGTCGAGCGACACCGCCGACCCCATCTGGGAGCGCAGCACGTCCTCGGCCGCCTCCCGCTCCCCCGGCGCGACCTCGACCACGAGCTCGTCGTGCACCTGCAGCAGCAGGCGCGAGGCCAGGCCGCGCTCGTCCAGCTCGCGCTGGACGCCGAGCATCGCCACCTTGATGATGTCCGCCGCACTGCCCTGGATCGGGGCGTTGAGCGCCATGCGCTCGGCCATCTGGCGGCGCTGCCGGTTGTCGCTGGTGAGGTCCGGCAGGTAGCGCCGGCGGCCCAGGATCGTGGCCGTGTACCCGGTGGCGCGCGCCTCCTCCACCACGCCGGTCAGGTAGTCGCGCACGCCGCCGAACCGCGTGAAGTAGTCGTCCATCAGCGACTGCGCCTCGCCCGTGGGGATCGTGAGCTGCTGCGACAGGCCGAACGCGCTCAGCCCGTAGGCGAGGCCGTAGCTCATCGCCTTGATCTTCGAGCGCATCTCGGCGGTGACGTCCTCGGGGGCCACCTCGAAGACGCGCGAGCCCACGTACCGGTGCAGGTCCTCCCCCGAGCGGAACGCCTCGATGAGCCCCTCGTCGCCCGACAGGTGCGCCATGATCCGCATCTCGATCTGGCTGTAGTCGGCGGTGAGCAGCGTCTCGTAGCCCTCCCCGACCCGGAAGGCGCGGCGGATGCGGCGGCCCTCCTCGGTGCGGATCGGGATGTTCTGCAGGTTGGGGTCCGTGGAGCTCAGCCGGCCCGTGGCGGCGATGGTCTGCTGGAAGGTCGTGTGGATCCGCCCGTCGGGGGCGACCGACTTCAGCAGGCCCTCCACCGTGGAGCGCAGGCGGGTGGCGTCCCGGTGCGCCAGGAGGTGCTCGAGGAACGGGTGCTCCGTCTTGACGTACAGGTCCTGCAGCGACGCGGCGTCGGTGGTGTAGCCCGTCTTGATCTTCTTGGTCTTGGGCATCCCGAGCTGGTCGAAGAGCACCTCCTGCAGCTGCTTCGGGCTACCGAGGTTCACCTGCCGCCCGATGACGTCGTAGGCGTCCGCCGCCGCGTCGGCCACCATCGAGGCGAACTGGCGCTCGAGCTCGGTGAGGTACTCGACGTCCGCGGCGATGCCGGTGGACTCCATCCGGCCCAGCACGGCCGTCAGCGGCAGCTCCAGGTCGACGAGCAGGTCGGCCGCCCCGCGGTCGGCGAGCTGCCCCGTGAGGGCCTCGGCGAGCTCCACGACGGCCGCGGCGCGGACGGCCGCCTGCCGGGCCCGCGGGTCGTCGGCGTCGTCCCCGCCGTCGAGGGCCAGGTCCAGCGCGCCCTGGCCGGCGGCGTCGGCCGCCTCGCCCGCGGACAGCTCGCGCCCGAGGAGGCGCACCGTGAGGTCGGCGAGGTCGTAGCCGCGCTGGTCCGGGTAGCACAGGTAGGCCGCGAGCTCCGTGTCGAACGTGACGCCGCGCAGGTCGAGCCCTCGGCCGGCGAGCTCGTGCCACGCCGCCTTGGCGCCGTGCACGACCTTGGGCGCGTCGGGGTCCGCGAGCCATGCGGCGAGGACGCGCTCGTCCTCGGGCGTCACGTCCGCGAGGTCGACGACGGCGGCCGCGCCCTGGCCGGCGTCCGAGGGCCCCTCCGCGACCGCCACCTCCCAGGCGTCGCCCGCGCCCGGCGTCGGGGTGCCCGTGACCTCCAGGCCGAGAGCGCGCCCGGCTCGGGCCGCGAGCCAGTCGCCCAGCCCGCCGGGCTCCAGGGCGGCGAGGTCGACCTGGACCCCCGCGACGGCGGCCTCCTCGGCCGGCTCGGCCGCCGGGTCGACGGCGAGCAACCGGTCGCGCAGCGTGCCGAACTGCAGGGTGTCGGAGACCCGGTGCACGGCCTCGCGGTCGAACCCGGCCAGGCTCAGGTCGTCGATCGCGAGGGGCAGCTCCAGGCGGTCGAGGAGCGCGTTCAGCTCGCGGTTGAGGCGCACCTGGTCGATCGCCTCGCGCAGGTTCCCCGCTGCCTTGCCCTTGAGCTCGTCCACGTGCTCGAGGAGCGGGTCCAGACCGCCGTAGGTGGTGACCCACTTCGCGGCGGTCTTGGGCCCGACGCCGGCCACGCCCGGCAGGTTGTCGCTGGACTCCCCGACCAGCGCGGCGAGGTCGGGGTACTGGTGCGGGGGCACGCCGTACTTCTCCTCGACCGCCTCCGGCGTCATGCGGGCGAGGTCCGAGACCCCGCGCTTCGGGTAGAGCACGGTCACGCGCTCGTTCACGAGCTGCAGCGAGTCGCGGTCCCCCGAGCAGACCAGCACGTCCAGGCCCGCCTCGGCGCCCTCGCGGGCGAGCGTCGCCAGGATGTCGTCGGCCTCGATGCCCTCGCGCTGGAGCGCCGGGATGCGCAGCGCCTCGAGGACCTCCTTGATGAGCGGCACCTGGCCGCGGAAGACCTCGGGCGTCGCGTCGCGGTTGCCCTTGTACTCCGGGAACCGCTCCGTGCGGAACGTCACGCGGCCGGCGTCGAACGCCACGGCCGCGTGCGTCGGCTGCTCGTCGCGCAGCAGGTTGGTGAGCATCGACGTGAACCCGTAGACGGCGTTCGTCACCTGGCCGCTGGAGGTCACCAGCGTGTCCGGCAGCGCGAAGAACGCGCGGTAGGCCATGGAGTGGCCGTCGATCAGGAGGAGGCGTGGGCGGGTCCCGGTTCGCGCGGAGGTCGTCACGGGTGCCAACCTATCGCCCATGGCTGACACCTCCACCGGCACGCCCGAGTTCCCCAGCACCCTGGACCAGTGGGCGGCCGCCAGCCGCGGCACGCTCATCGAGCGCCTCGGTATCGAGCTCACCGGCGTCGCCGCCGACCTCACCACGGGCACCATGCCGGTGGCCGGCAACACGCAGCCCGCGGGCCTGCTGCACGGCGGGGCGACGGCGTCTCTCGCGGAGACGCTCGCGTCGGTCGCCGCCCAGCAGCATGCCGGGCCGGGGCGCGCCGCCGTCGGGCTGGAGCTCAACGCCACGCACCACCGCGGGGTGCGGTCGGGGACCGTGCACGGGGAGGCCAGCGCCCTGCACCTGGGGCGGTCGACGGCGGCCTACGAGATCGTCGTCACCGACGACGCCGGCCGGCGCGTGTGCACCGCGCGGCTGACCTGCATGATCCTCGAGGGCCGCTAGGCCGCGTCGACGGAACACGGGACCGGCCGCTCGGCGGCCGTGCGGCCCGGGCGCGCCCGCGGGCTCAGGAGGGGACGGACTCGCTCGTGGCGTCGCGCCGCGGGACGACGCCCAGCTCGCCGAGCACCTCGTCCGCGCCGCCCTCCGAGCCGTCGGCGGCCCGCTCGGCCGCCTCGCGCAGAGCGGCGTCCCGCTCCTCCTGGAAGGCCCGCAGGTCCACGGGGCCGGTCGGCAGCCCCGCGGCGCGGGCGCGCCGGCGTCGCGCCACGAGGTCCTCGATCGCGGCCCGGGTCGCCTCGCGGCGCCCGACGCGCACCGCGGCGCGCGAGGACCGGGGGTTCTCCTGGGCCAGGCGGCGCAGCAGGGTCGCCGTGGCGACCACGCGGTGCCCGGACGTCGGGGCGAACCCGAGGCGGGCGAGGAAGCGGTGCATCCCCCGCGCGCCGGGGGCGGGTGCGCAGTAGACGTTCTCGGCGCCGCGCTCCCCCGCGACGGCCGCGGCCGCCGCGATCAGCGCGTGGCCGACGCCGCGCCGCCGCGCCGCCGGGGAGACGAAGACGGCGTCGACGTACAGGCTCGTGGTCGTCGCGAAGAGCAGGGGGTCGATGACGCGCAGCACGGCGAAGCCGACGATCTCGTCCTCGTGGGTCGCGACGAGGACCTGACCACCCGCGCCCAGCAGGACGCTCAGGTGCTCCAGCAGCCGCGACGCGTCGGCAGGGGAACCCTGCACCGCCGACGGCGACTCCTCGACCGCACGCTCGGCGAGGTGCGCGACGGCGACCATGTCGTCCTGCTCGGCCAGCCGGACCTCGACCGCTGCACGCATCGGCACCTCCTCGACGAAAAGACCGCGTCCCCTGCCCCCGGCGGGGCGGGAGACCTCCCACCCGACTGCTCGGGAACCGGTCCGGGCGGCGCCCGGACTCACGGTCGTTGAAGCATGAATATCACAGATCGGTTACGACACCCAGGCGACGATAGCGGCCGACAGGACGTCGCACAATGGCCGTGGCCCGGTCGCAGGACGAGTCCTGCGACCGGGCCACGGCCCTGCGAGTCAGGCCCCGACCTGCTCGATGACGGCGTCCGCGACCTCGCGCATGGTGAGGCGGCGGTCCATCGACGTCTTCTGGATCCAGCGGAAGGACTCCGGCTCGCTCAGACCCATCTTGGTCATCAGCAGGCCCTTGGCGCGGTCCACGCGCTTGCGGGTCTCGAAGCGCTCGGTGAGGTCCGCGACCTCCGACTCGAGGGCGCCGATCTGCTGGTACCGGGAGATGGCGATCTCCACGGCCGGCAGCAGGTCCGCCGGGGTGAACGGCTTGACGACGTAGGCCATCGCGCCGGCGTCGCGCGCCCGCTCGACGAGCTCGGTCTGCGAGAACGCGGTGAGCAGCACGACCGGCGCAGCGTGCGCCTTGCCGATCCGCTCGGCCGCCGAGATGCCGTCCAGCTCGGGCATCTTGACGTCCATGACCACGACGTCGGGCTTGAGCTCGGTCGCGAGGCGGACGGCGGTCTCGCCGTCGCCGGCCTCGCCGACGACGTCGAAGCCGGCCTCGCGCAGCGTCTCGACGACGTCCATGCGGATGAGGGCCTCGTCCTCGACGACGACCGCGCGACGCGCGGGTCGCTCCGGCGTCTTCGGGGCCTCGGGCTCCTGATCGATCAGGGGCGGCAGGTCGAGCGGCACCGTCGCCTCGGGCTTCGCGTCGTGGGGCTTCTCGTCGGTCACGCGTCCCATCCTAGTGGTCGCGACGGGGCGCCGCGTCCCGTGCCGGGTGTGACGAGGGCGACGGGTCGCGCGTCGCCCGCGCGCCCGAGTTGGGCGGCTCGGCCCGCGACCTGCACCTGTGGTTCGATGGGGCTCGCACCGCCCCGGTAGCCCAACCGGCAGAGGCAATCGGCTCAAACCCGATCCAGTGCGGGTTCGAATCCCGCCCGGGGCACCTCACGCACTCCCGGGGACCCGCCCCCGCCGCAGCACCGCTCCCGCACCTCCCCGCCCGGGTCCCTTGCCGCGGCCTCCCGGTGTCGGTAACTTTCAGGAGCATGGCCCTGCGGGGCAACCATTGACGAAGACGCGACGTGTCCGGCGCCGACTCGTCCCGCGACGAGGCGGGCCGCGACGGCACCATCACGCCGGCGACGACGCCGGCGCTCCTCGCGGGACGACCCGGGCCCGACGACGCCCCGGGACGCCCTGCACGCAGCATGAGGCAGGAAGGACCCCTGACGATGCGCCACCATCCCGACGCCCGCCCACCGGCCGACCGCGGCCCACGGCTCAACCGCCGCCAGCTCCTGACCGGCACCGCGCTGGGCGCGGCGACCGTCCCCCTCGCCGCGCTCGGCGCACAGGCCCGGCCCGGCACGTCCGCGGGCGCGGGCGTGCCGGCCCGGCAGGTCGTCCCGGGCGCCGACCGCGCCCACGCCGACGGCTGGGCCACGCTCCGCGGCGAGCGGGTCGGCATCATCACCAACCCGACCGGCGTGCTGCGCAACCTGCGCAACGTCGTCGACGAGATGCACGCGTCCGGAGCCGTCGACCTCGTCGGCGTGTTCGGGCCCGAGCACGGCTTCCGCGGCACCGCGCAGGCGGGGAGCTCCGAGGGGACGTTCGTCGACGAGCGCACCGGCCTGACCGTCTACGACGCCTACGGCGCCGGGGTCGCGAAGATGACCGAGATGTTCGCCGCCGCCGACGTCGAGACCGTCGTCTTCGACATCCAGGACGTCGGCGCCCGCTTCTACACGTACATCTGGACGATGTGGACCGCGATGCAGGCCGCCGTGGCGACGGGCTCGCGCTTCGTCGTCCTGGACCGCCCCAACCCCGTGGGCGGCACCGCCCGGGGGCCGATGATGACCAGCGCGTTCACCTCGGGCGTGGGCGCCAAGGAGATCGTGCAGGCGCACGGCATGACGGTCGGCGAGCTCGCCCGGTTCTTCGACGGCGAGTTCCTGCCCGACGTCGTCGGGGACCGCCTCGCCCGCCTCGACGTGGTCGAGGTCGCGGGCTGGCGTCGCGACGTCACGTTCGCCGGGACCGGCCTCGACTTCGTCATGCCGAGCCCCAACATGCCCACCCCGGACACCGCGCTCGCCTACCCCGGCACGTGCATGTTCGAGGGCACGAACCTCTCCGAGGGGCGCGGCACGACCCGGCCGTTCGAGCTCATCGGCGCGCCGTTCGTCGACCACCGCTGGGCGGAGGCGCTCACGGACGCGGGCCTGCCCGGCGTCCTCTTCCGCGAGGCCTACTTCAACCCGACGTTCAACAAGCACGCCAACACCGTGTGCGGGGGCGTCCAGGTCACCGTCGACGACCCGGCCCGCTTCGACCCCGTCCGCACGGGCGTCGCGATGCTCGTCGCCGCCGCGGAGCTGTACCCCGAGTTCGAGTGGCGGCAGGACGCGTGGGACACCGCGCGGCCCTTCTGGATCGACAAGCTCACCGGCTCCCCGCGGCTGCGCCAGCAGATCGACGGCGGCGCCACCACCGACGAGGTCGTCGCCGCCTGGCACGACGAGCTGGCCGACTTCGACCGCCGGCGCCGGCAGTACCTCCTCTACCGCGGGCCGCGGTCGTGAGCCGCCCGGTGGGGTCGGGACGAGCTCGGCGAGGTCGCGCGATGATCGCGGCGGGGCTGGCGGCCGGCCTCCTCGTCGTGCCGCTCGTGCACGCCACGACCACGAGCGCCGCGGCCGGCGGCGGGCCCGCCGTGAAGTTCATGCCGCCGTCGACCACGCTCGGCACGGCCTCCCCCACGGACGTCGGGCTGGACCCGGCGCCCATCGAGGCCGCCGTCGCCCAGGTGCGCTCGCACGAGCAGCCGGTCGGCAGCGCCCGGTACCCCCTCTATCCCGGGGCCGTCGGGCTCATGGGGTACGAGGGCAAGGTCGTGCGCACCGACGCCAGCGGCTGGGCGGTCGCGTACGGCGACCAGGGTGTGGCACTGCCCGCCGACCAGCGCGTCCCCATGCGCGAGGACACGATCTTCGACCTCGCGTCCGTGTCGAAGCTCTTCACGTCGATCGCCGTGGTGCAGCTGATCCAGGAGGGGAAGGTCGGGCTCGAGGAGCCGGTCGCGACCTATCTGCCGGAGTTCGCCGCCGGCGGCAAGGAGCAGGTCACGGTGCGGCAGCTGCTCACCCACACCTCCGGCTTCGTGGCGTGGCTGCCGCTCTGGAGCGCCTACCCCGACCGCGAGTCGCGGATCGCGGCCGTCATGGCGCAGCCGCTCGACGCACCACCCGGCACCCGCTACCTGTACAGCGACCTCAACCTCATCACCCTCGGCGTCCTCGTCGAGAAGCTGCGGGGCGAGCCGCTCGACCAGGTCGTGGCGCACCGGATCACCGGCCCGCTCGGCATGACCGACACCGGGTACAACCCGACCGCCGTGGACCGCACGGCGGCGACCGAGTACCAGTCCAGCCCGCCGCGCGGCGTCGTCCGGGGCGAGGTGCACGACGAGAACGCCTGGTCCCTCGGCGGGGTCGCCGGTCACGCGGGCGTGTTCTCGACCGCCGGCGACATGGCCGTCCTGTCCCAGGCCCTGCTCAACGGCGGCCGGTACGGCAAGGCCCGCATCCTGTCCCCCGCGTCGGTGCGCCTCATGGTCACCGACTTCAACACCGCGTTCCCCGGGGACAACCACGGGCTCGGCTTCGAGCTGGACCAGCGGTGGTACATGGACGCGATGTCCGGCCCGCACACGGCCGGGCACACCGGGTACACGGGCACGTCGATCGTCATCGACTTCGACACGCACTCGTTCGCGATCCTGCTGACCAACCGCGTGCACCCGTCGCGCGACTCGGGCAGCGTCAACGGCGCGCGGCGCGAGTGGACGCACGGCCTCGCCTACGCCCAGGGGATCGACGCCAGCCGCGGCGACGACGCCTGGTTCTCCGGCGACGCGAACGCCACCACGTCGACCCTCACCACCGCCCTCGACGTCCCCGCGAAGGGGGGCCGCCTCGCGTTCGACCTCTACCTCGACACCGAGGAGAGCGACCTGCTGCACCTGGAGACCTCCGCCGACGGCGGGGCCACCTGGGCGCCGCTGCCGTTCGTCGTGCGCGACCGCGGCCCGGTCGACCACCCCGACGGCGTCACGTCCGGCTCCGGCACCCGCCGGTGGACGCAGGCGCGCGCCGACCTCGCGCCGGGCTCGCAGCTGGTGCGCTGGCGCGTCGTGACCGACCCGCTCTATCTCGGCCGTGGCGTCCTCGTGGACGACGTCGTCGCGCGGGCCCAGGGCGGGCTGCTGCTCGACGGCGAGGCGGACCCGGGAGGGTTCCAGGCCGTGGGCTGGAGGCTCGTGGCCCGCTGACCGGCCTCCACCGGACGGAACGACGCCGGGGGCGTGGGGGGGGGGGGGGGCCGCCCCCCCCCCCCCCCCCCCGCCGCGGCGCCCGGCGGGCGGGGCGGATGA